>NZ_JBICHO010000486.1:0-6205 GCF_043100905.1 Rhodopirellula sp. JB055
CGGACCGTTGAAATCGGGGTGTCGGCAGGCAACGGATCGCCGACATAAACGGTGATCGTTCGTCGCAGTCTGTCTGGCCATTTCCAGAAGTACTTGCCGCCGGAAAAGCTGAAGATGCTTCCCCACATGCCTTCCAAGTGAATCGGAACAATTTTCGCGTTCGTGTTCTTCAGCATTTTGCTCATGCCGGGACGGAAGGCTTGCAGTTGCCCCGTTCGCGTGATCGTGCCTTCGGGAAAGATGCCGATCACATCGCCGTTGTTCAGGCCTTCCCGTGCGTCTCGAATGGCTCGTCCAATCGACTTGGGGCCGCCCATCATGAAAATTGTGTCGAAGGCTCGACCGAGATAATCGCCAATTTTGGATGTGAAGTTGGTGCCGTCGACCACGAAGCGGACGTTTCGCGGCAGGGCCCACAGGATCAAAATTCCATCGATCCATGACATGTGATTGCTGACCAGCAGACAGCCACCTTCGGCTGGGAATTTATCCAATCCGACGACGCGTTTTCGATAAAGCGTTGCCAGAACGGGGCGAAACAGGCCGCGAACGAACAGCCGTGGGGAAAAGACGGCTAACAAGATCGCGATGCCCAGCAAGGCAATGAGAACAATCAGGATGATGAGATATGTGTCCACCGACAGCCGCTCCACCGAAACAAGTCGAAAACGATGTGGCTGCATCCTCGTGAGCAGCCCAACGCATGATGATACGGTCTGGAGCCCCGCGTCGAGAGAGCGGCTCGCGGAAATCCGTGGTTGCTGCCAAGAAGTCTGGAAAAAGCTAGGATGTGTCGCTCGATCGGATATTCAATGGAATGTATGGAGGCTCGCCAGAGTTTCCTCGTTTCTTGTCGCCGGTGCGATCGTGATTGACGCCAAGCGGTTTGCATCCAGAAGGAAATTGCATGAACGAAGTAGACGACGCTGAAAATGAAACCAGCCAGCCTCAGCCATTGTCGGCGACCGCGAGGCGGTGCCTGGGGGTGTTGGTTGAAAAGGCCAAAACGACACCTGACGGCTACCCGTTGTCCTTGGCCGGTTTGATCACAGGTTGCAATCAAAAGTCAAATCGTTCGCCTCAGATGCAGGTGGACGAATCGGACGCCCTGTCCGCTCTGGATGAGTTGCGAGCGGCCGGTGCGGCTCGTGAAGTGCAAGGCAGCGGCCGGGTGACGAAGTATCGGCATGCAGCCTATGAATGGTTGGAGGTGGACAGTCCCGGCGCCGCGATCATGACGGAGTTGCTGTTGCGTGGTCCGCAGACGGCAGGGGAACTTCGCACACGAGCTTCGCGAATGCACAAATTTCCTGATCTGGGGTCGCTGAAGTCCGAACTGGATGCGTTGATTGAGAAAGGATTGGTCGAATCACTGACACCACCAGGACGCGGGCAGACGTTTGCCCATCGTTTGTACACGCCTCAAGAACGCTTGTACTTGGTCGAGAAGATCAAGAAACAGGATGCTCCGACGGCGGCATCATCCAGGTCGGAACCTGCTGAATCTACCTCAGAAAAGTCGCCTCACGACAACCGAATCGACAAGATCCAAGATCGACTCGACACGGTCACTGCCAAGCTGGAAGCTCTTGAGAAACGCTTGGAGTTTCTCGAGTCGTAGCCGTGGAGGTTACGCCGCTCGTCGCAGAGGCTCGGTTTGCGTGGAATCAGTTTGAGATTGAACGGCAGCGAATTGTGCCTGCATCTCAGCCGCTGACAGCGTCGCCACGCAGGCACCGTCTGCGTCGTGGATTTTTAATTCGTCCTCTTCAGTGAACCAGATGGCTGAAACGCTGTCGGTTCGGAAACGGCGTCCTCGGTAGAAACCGTCGCAGATGAACACCGATTCGCTCCAGGGCGTCTTGGATTCGTCTGGGCGAATGGAGATGGTTTCCGGCGAATCTTCTCTGGGTTGGGTGTTCAGCCAAGCCTGAAAGCAGTGACGAGCCCGTGCCAATTTTTGTGAAGGCGTCATGCGTCTATTCGATCCACGATTGATAGGGCAAAATGGGGCCGACGAAGACAGCCCAGCCCTTTCAATCGGACCACTGGCGGTCGGACATCGGTCGGTTGCATTCCCGCATCAGGGGTGACTCGACCGGGAGATCCGCTCCCGTTTCGCTGGTTTGCCTAATCGGACTCGTTTAACGCAGGTCGCGGCCGTCCGGATGGTGCCAGGTTCGTCGCATTGCTTATCCTTTTTTTTCTTTGAACCTCTTTCTTTGATCCGCCATGCGAACGCTGATTAACGAATCCCAGCTCGACGATGGCGTTTCGAAGTTGGCCAAGGAAATCGATGCCCATTACGGCGACCGACCGATCACGGTGGTTGCGGTGATGACTGGTTCATTGGTTTTGTTCGCGGATTTGATTCGCCGTTTGTCGATGCCTCAGCGAGTCGGCGTGATTCATGCGTCGAGTTATCGGGGAGGAACGCAGGCGGGCAAATTGGAAATCGATTCCAAGATGCTGATTGACGTTCAGAACCGAGATGTGTTGTTGGTGGACGATATCTACGACACCGGTGCCACGTTGACGAAGCTCAGCGAAGCGATCGCGGACATGGGGGCGTCGAGTGTTTCCACGGCGGTCCTGCTGCGGAAGTTGCGGCCGGAGCAAATCGGTCCCAAGCCTGATTTCGTGGCGTTCGAAATCCCGGATGAATTCGTGGTGGGATACGGTCTGGATTACCTCGACATGTATCGGAACCTGCCGTTCATCGGTGTGTTGGAACCGGACGAGATTGAAGCGACGGCGCGTCAGTGAGTGCGTCCCGCGTGATGTTCGTTGCTCGGCATTTCTGGCCGCATTGCGCCGGGCGACATGAAACCGCTGCGGCAACTTTCGAATTGACTCAGCGATTGGCGAACTGGGGCATGCAGGTGGAAGTTGTGACGCCCCGGCATGGAAACACTTGGCCAACCGAAATCACATTGGGTGACGTGAAGGTCCACCGCGTCGCGGCGGCCCCTCGCGGTGATTGGTCGACGCAGCGCTACGTCCGACATTTGGGGCATTGGTTGGCCGAGCGAACGCCGAGGCTGGACGCAATCGTTTGCGATCAACTTCGAGAAGAATGCCGGGCCGTGACCACTGCCATTCAATCGGGAGCAACGGATGCAGGTGACGGCGGTGTCACCGTGGGCGTTGCAATGAGTGGTGGTTGGGGCGACGACTCCGACGAAACATGGTGTCAACATTCGAGAAGTGGACGCCGCGTTCTGCAATCTTGCAGTGGGCTGGACGCGGTGGTCACGGACCATGCGAAGACGGATCGCTACTTGGTTTCACATGGTGTTCCGGCCGAGAGAGTCTGCCGGCGGCCAGTTGGGTTTCGCCGTCCCGTCATGGTGACGAATGAACAACGAATGGCCGCGAGAAGGAGTCTGCGGGGGATCAATCTTGATCTGACCACTGACAGTGATTCTCGCGTGCTGCTGTGGTGTGGACCGATGATGGGACCGGCGTCTTCGGACAGTGGCGTGGGAGCGATGGTCCAAAGTGCACGGTTCTTAGCGGCTCGGGATCAAGAGTTGAGAATTTGGTTGCTCGGTGACGGGAAGTTGCGAGACTGGGTGCACACGGAACTCAAAGCCGAGGGTGTTCGCAGCGTCGTTGCCATTCCGGGTTCGTTTTCGGACATGACGGAAATTTGGCATTCAGTCGATGCAGTGGTTCTGAATGAGGATTCGCAGTTGCGGTTCACGTTCCCTGAGACTTTGGCGGCGGGGCTTCCCATGATCGTGGCCGATCGTCCGGCGGCGAGAGAATATTTGCAAACGCATTTTGACGCGTCCATTTTGGATTCGTTGGCTTGGTATGACCCGGCCAAGCCGAGTACGCTGCGGAAAGCGTTTCGTTCCGTGTGGGGCGATCTCGAGATGGCCAAGCAACATGCCTTTGAGCTGGCTCGAGATCTTGCACGTCGTCATCCGATGGAACAGGAATGGACGTTCTGGCAATCCGTTCTGCGCCCCCCTTCCAATCCGAACATGCCCAACCCGAAAACCTCATGAAGATCGCCTTGGTCATTCCCACCATGGACCGTGGTGGCGCGGAAAAACAGGTGGTCTTGCTTGCCAAAGGGCTGCATGACGCCGGGCACGATGTTCGTGTGTTCTTGCTGACACGGGATGGGCCACGAAGTGAAGCGTTGCGGGACGCTGGTGTTCCAATTGTCTTGATCGGCAAGCGTTTCAAGCTGGATCCATCCGCGTTGTTTCGTTTGAAAAAACAGCTCATCGATTTCGCACCCGATATCGTGCACACCTGGTTGTTCGCTGCGAATTGCTTTGGACGTGTGGCGGCGAAGTGGGCGGGCGTTCCGGTCATCCTTGCCAGCGAACGATGCGTGGACCCGTGGAAGACGGCGGCACACTTTTGGATTGATCGACGATTGCAGAAGGTCTCGCAAGCGATCACGACGAACAGTTCAGGTGTGAAAGAATTTTACGTGGCCAATGGATTGGATCCGGCGCAGTTCGTGGTCATTCCCAACGGAGTCGAGTCAGCGAACACAACGAGCGTCGCTGAAATCGATCGCGAAGAGGTGATGAGTCGTTTGGACGTGCCGTCGGAACGCCGAATTATTTTGGCGGTGGGGCGATTGTGGCCTCAGAAGCGAGTTCGAGATTTGATCTGGGCCGGCGAATTGATGGCCACCACCGACGGCAACACGACTTTGGTGATCATCGGAGATGGACCGCAGCGAGATGAATTGGTGCGCCACCGAGACGCGGTCTCGGCTCCATTGCACGTTCGGTTCGCTGGGCAGCGGAATGATGTTGCGGAACTGCTGCCTCACGCGGATCAATTCTGGATCGCGAGCGAATACGAAGGGCAGAGCAATGCGGTGATCGAAGCGATGTTGGCGGGCGTGCCCGTGATCGCTTCGGACATTCCCGGCAATCGAGACTTGGTCATCGAAGGGGAAACCGGTTGGTTGTTTCCGTTGGGCGACGAAGCGGCATTGGTCCGCCGGAGTTTGGCTGTCCTGAACGAACCCGAGGAATGCAAGCGAGTTGCTGAGCAAGCCCGGCAACGGATTGCCACGGAATTTTCGCTCGACGCGATGGTCCAGCGTCACATCGAACTCTACACGCGACTTTTGTCGGAACGTCGGGTGTCCGGGCAGTGATCGATACGTGGCTCGGGCGTGCAATCAAATGAGAAGAGGGTTCAGCAGCAACGCTGCCGAACCCTCCGTTTCGTCTGAGGGGCAACTCCCAAAAGTGCACTTTCAAACAGAGATCACTGTTTTTGGTCGTGAGTGCAATCTGGGTCGCGGGCAACGGGCGTGCCGACTTGGTCCACCGGATGGGTGAAGAGGTATCGCCAGACCGCTTCGTGTTTGTACTCGCCAGTTTTTGGATCCTTCGCGGCTGAGCGTCCTGGTTGCACGCTGCTGTGGGCCCGCTTGGCGTCCCCATTGACATCAAAGTCAGTGATCAGGCGTCGAGTGTGTCCGTAAGGAGGGGCTTGTTCGTCAACGTTGACAATCGGTCCGAAGGCGTTCAGTCCCAGCATTTCCCAACTGCGACAGTAGTGGTCGTCGACCCAACCGCCGTCCAGCACGTGAGAGAACGCGAAGTAGCGATTCGGCGGGGTCGCAGATGGGAGGGCTTGCCAGTTTTGGTACTGATCGCGTGGTCCACACAAGGCAACGACGCGAGCAACGCGTTGGTGCTTGGCAAATCGGGAGGCAGTGGTCGAACCGTGCGAGCTGCCGGCCACGATGACTTTGTCCCAGTTCAGGTCGGTGCGATCTTTGTTGAGGAATTGTTCCCAGTTTCCGGGGGATTTTCGTTCCGCCAGCCAGCGGACAAACTGAAACGCTCGTTCGGCCATCCCGTCGGGTTTGGCCAGGTCCACTTCGTCGGTGTAATCTTCGCCGGTAGCGGCTTCCAAACGCATGTTCCCGCGGCAGGTCGGAGGAACCGGTTTTTCTTGGCAACAGATGCTGAACCATTTATTGGCGTAGTGAACGCGAATGGCATGCAGGCCGTAGTCGCCCAGCTTTTCGAACAATTGGGAGTTGTGGCCCATCAACCAGATCACCAATTGGCCGCGAGAGTTGACGTTGGGATTGAACATCGCCTGCTGTTGATCGGCGGGTTTTCCTTTGGCGTCCTCGATCAGAAAGTTGATTTCTGGGTAGGCTTTCACGCGAGGATCAATCTCGGAGGCACGCGCGGTGATTTGAAAA
>NZ_JBICHO010000487.1:0-13552 GCF_043100905.1 Rhodopirellula sp. JB055
CGTTTGGGAGCCGCTGATATTGTGCGTCACCGGTTGGTGCAGCAAATTGTGTCGGCTTACGAAAACAAGGATGGTGAGTCCGCCAACGACGAAGTGTCGTCCTCGACGCAATCCACTGGCAGGGACGAAGCCAAATCAAACGATCCGGGTGTTGCGGGCCAATGAGCGGTGCGAACAAAAGCGGGACGACCAAGGGCAAACAACGTGCGGGCAAAGAACGCATCGAATCGCTCGGGATCCCGAAGTCCAAATGGGCGACTTGGTGGGATCGGAAGGACAAAGCGGAATGGTCGCTGCGCGTCGGAATGACTCTGATCGCTGCGGTCACCATTCTGGTTCTGTGTTTCACTTGGAAACCAGCTTTCAGTTACCGAAGTGGTGCGATCCCGGCTCGCGATTTGATTTCCCGAGTTGATTTTCAGGTGGCTGACGCGATCGCCACCGGAGACTTGAAAGAACGTCGGCGTCGTGAAGTGATGACGCTGTACCGCAACTCACCCCAGCGACTCGAACAATTGCGAGCCGCGTTGAAGAACCGATTATTCTTGGTTTTGGGAGCCGCCAATTACGAACAACTTGGCAAAGAAGAGCGAGCGGCCCTGACAGAATTCTATGAAGGCAGCGAGACCGCGCCGGATGGCGAATCACCAGCGGAACGTTTCGCGTTGCTCAAGCGAGTTTTTAGCAAAGACAAGGAATTGGCAACGCTGGAAGCCGCTGTCGATTCCGCAATGTTGAAGCTTTACAAAAACGGCATCCTGCAAGCCCCGCAGCACCCGCCTGAAAAAGGCTCGCAGCGGATGATTCGCGTCTTCACGGGCGATCAAACCGACGAAGCCGTCCCGGTCGAGCTGTCCAAGGTGATCATTGCAGAAGCCGGAAGCCAATTGGTCAAAGAGCTCCGGGACCAATTTCGCTCGCGCTTTCCCGGTGACGAAGGCTTGATCGCTGCGGACATGATCGGCGATTGGTTGCGGACCCGGTTGCCGGAATTTGAAACCCTGAAATACGACGACGAGGCCAGCCAAAAGGTTCGCGATCAAGCAGCGGCGGCCGTCGAAGACGTGATGATGACGTTCTATGCCGGTCAGACCAAATTGGCCGACGCGGGAAAACCGCTGACCGGCCGCGAATTGGGGCTGCTCCGTAGTGAGTGGTCCAAGTTGGTGGAATCGATGCGTTGGGGCGACCGAATCGCCCGCGTTGCGGCTTACGCCGGGATGATCGCAGCACTGTACTTGCTCTGCGGTTCCTACATCTGGTTTGTCGATGACCGATCGCTGTTATTGGATCGCAATAAACTAGCCAAGCTGCTCGCGTTGATGGTGATCACGATCGTGTTGGCTTATCACGCCTCTCGAGATGCTTGGCGTGCGGAGTTGGTTCCACTGGTTTTGGCTTCGATCACTGCTGCCGTGATCTACGGACGCGAATTGGCGATCCTGCTGATGGCTTCGGTTTGTTTGTCGGTGATTTTGTTGCTCGGCGCCGACATTCCCAACTTGGTCACCGTGACTGCTGCCTGCACAACCTGCACTCTGTTGACGGGACGGATTCGTTCTCGCACCCACTTGGTCACGGTCGGTTTGATCTCGGCGACGATCACGATGTTCACGGTCATTGGTGTCGGAATCGTAACCGGGCAAACACTTTCCTCGGGTGCACCGGGTGGCAATCTGGAAGGCATGCTCAGCGGCGGATCACTGAACCACGTGATCAACGGGTTGGTCGCCGAAGCCGGTTGGGCAGGCGTTTGCATCTTGTTCTCGTCCTTGGCGATGACCGGGCTGCTGCCTTTGGTCGAAAAAGCGTTTGGGGTGCAGACGGACCTCAGTCTGTTGGAACTCGGAGATGCATCGCACCCCTTGCTACGGCGTTTGGCACAGCGTGCACCGGGGACGTACAACCACTCGATCAACGTGGCTTCCATTGCCGAAGCCGCTGCCGACGCAATCGGCGCAAACGGTTTGTTGGTTCGCGTGGGAGCCTATTTTCACGACATCGGCAAGATGTTCAAACCCGAGTACTTCATCGAGAACCAATCGGCGGGGATCAATCAGCACGATTCTTTGCAGCCCGCGATGAGCACCCTGGTCATCATCGCGCACGTCAAGGATGGTGCCGACCTGGCTCGCAATCACCATTTGCCCGAACCGATCATCGATTTCATTCTGCAGCACCACGGCACCACGCTGGTCGAATACTTCTATCGTGAAGCGGCGAAACGCAGCGAAGAAGATCCCAATCGCGAAGCGGTCAGCGACAAGGACTTCCGCTATCCGGGCCCAAAACCGCAAACTCTCGAAGCCGCTGTTTTGATGCTCGCCGACACGGTCGAAAGTGCGTCGCGAACCTTGGTCGATCCGACCCCAGCTCGGATTCAAGGCCTGGTCGACGCAATCGCGCAGAAGAAAGTCGCGGACGGACAGTTCGATGACTGCGGCATCACCTTTGCCCAGTTGCACCGCGTTCGCCAAAGTCTGGTGAAATCGTTGACTGCGATTTATCACGCCCGTGTGAAGTACCCAGGACAGCAATCGGCGTGATGGGACCATTGGAGACCAACCTGACGGTGGATGTCCTCATTGATGAGGAAGCGGAACCTGACTTAGCCGTGTGGTTTGGTTCCCTCGAATCGGCACGCGCGGACATCGCGAAAGCAGCGATTGCGGCGGCGGCGGTGGAAGGATGTGATTGTGGTTCGCTCGGTGTTCGAATCTGCGATGACGCGACGATTCATCCGATCAATCGCGAATTTTTGCAGCACGATTATCCGACCGATGTGATTAGTTTTCCTTATGAACTGACGCCTCCGAAAGTCGAAGGTGAGTTGGTTGCGAGCTTTGAAACTGCCATTGAAAATGCCAGCGAAGCCAGCAACCCATTGTCGCCTCACGAAGAGTTGTTGCTCTACGTTGTTCATGGAACGTTGCACATTGTCGGTCACGATGATCAGTCGCCGGCACCTCGCGCGGCGATGCGCCGAGCAGAAATTGCTGCGATGGAATGTCTGGGGATCGAATTGCCGCTGAGCAACGAAGAGGACTCATCATTCGAACCAGATGATTCGTTCGACGACGACGCAAGTGATTCTTCCGGTGGGACGTTGAGTGGAGGTGTCGCATGAGCGAACTTGCGGATTTGCACGCGATGCCGCTCGCTGCGGTTGGGTTTGTCCTCGGCAGTATCGGCGGTTTGGGAAGCGAATTGTTGGACCGGTTCGCTGGGCGTTCACTAGAAATTTATTGCCGGGTCAAAAAGAACCGGGATCGATTCGGCTCGGTGCTGGACCATCAAGACACGGTGATACGGGCGGGTGCGTATCTGCACGTCATCGGGTCGGTGATGTTCGTTCTGTTTGGTACCGTCGCCGTCATCAATCGAGTGGACGTGGATCTCAGCACGTTGTTGGTGTGGGGAATCGCGGCGGCCGGATTGACGATGTTGACACACACCTGGTTGCCCAACGCGGTGACTCGATTCGCATCCGCTCCGCTGCTTTACCACACGTGGCCGTTCTGGCGTACGATGTCGTTCGTGATGCGTCCGCTTCATGCTCCAGGGGAGTTGCTCGAGATCATTTCACGCCGGTTGGCTGGGGTGGAGGAAACTGAAGACGAGGACGAAGAACAACTCGAAGACGAAATCCGAACGATCGTCGCAGCGGGAACTCGGGAGGGTTTCTTCGCACCGGGGGTTCGCGAAATGATTCAAGGCGTGATGGAACTGCACGAAGACACGGTCGGGCACATCATGACTCCTCGCGTCGACGTCAATGCGATCGAAGTCACGGCGACGTGGGAAGAAGCCATCGCGTCAATCATTGAAACCGGACGAACTCGATACCCGGTTTACGAAGACACGATTGACAACGTGGTCGGTGTCCTGTTCGTGAAAGACTTGCTGCCCTATTTGGCTGGTGAGGGTTTGCCCAACAAGCCGTTGATTGATCTCTGCCGTCGCCCTTGGTCTGTGCCGAAAGATCGCAGCGTGGATTTGTTGCTGCGTGAATTTCTGCACAGCCGTTCTCACATGGCAATTGTTCTTGATGAGTTTCAACAAACGGCTGGCGTGGTGACCATCGAAGACGCGTTGGAAGAGATCGTCGGTGAGATTGTTGACGAGTCCGACGAAGAAGAAGAATTCGAAATGCGTGTGATCGACGACGACACCATCGATGTCGATGGTCGCGTCATGATTGACGATGTCAACGACTTGGTTCACTGGGACCTGCCTGAGAGCGATGACTATGAAACCGTCGCGGGGTGGGTGCTTCATCACACGGGAATGATTCCCAACACGGGACATCTG
Organism: Rhodopirellula sp. JB055; assembly: GCF_043100905.1. Lineage (NCBI taxonomy): Bacteria > Pseudomonadati > Planctomycetota > Planctomycetia > Pirellulales > Pirellulaceae > Rhodopirellula > Rhodopirellula sp. JB055. The sequence goes on from NZ_JBICHO010000487.1 coordinate 4,312, forward strand.
ATTCGCGTCGCTCAGTGGGAAATCGAAGTCTTGCACGCCACCAATCGCAAAATTGAAAGCATGCGAATTCGTCGAACGAACGGCGAGACGCAACGTGTTGGCTAAACGGTCATCGCGATTTTCGCGTTCGAGCCCGTGAACTGAAATTCTTTCCTGACTCCAGCCCTCTTGTTATCTATGTGCGGTTTCACCGGTGGTCTTTGGCAACGCGACGATCAAGCGATCAGTGCTGATTTGCTGTCCCGGATGACGAACGAAATCGCGCATCGTGGCCCCGATGACTCGCAGACTTGGATGGACGCGGAACATCGTGATGCGACCGGGCGTCCGATGGGAGTTGGTTTGGGATTTCGGCGTTTGTCGATCATCGACGTCGACGGCGCACGCCAGCCATTGTCCAACGAAGACGGCCGGGTGCGGATGGTCTTCAATGGCGAGGTCTACAACTACGAATTGCTTCGCAAACGCTTGCAGGGTTCTGGGCACCATTTCGCAACCGATGGGGACGGGGAATCCATCGTCCATTTGTACGAAGACGTTGGAACGGATTGCTTTTCTTCGCTCAACGGAATGTTCGCAATCGCGATTTGGGATGCCAGACGCAATCGAATTGTGTTGGCACGCGACCGAATCGGGCAAAAGCCACTGTATTATTCGTACAAGAACGGACGATTGGTTTTCGCCAGTGAATTGAAGGCGTTGAGGTTAGTGCCTGGTGTCTGCGAAGAGGTGGACCCAAATGCGATCGATGAGTTTCTGACGTACCAGTACATCCCCCATCCTGGCACGATCTTCAAGGGCGTTCATAAGCTTCCGCCGGGACACTTTGCTGTCTTGGATGAACGCGGGCTCCGAGTGGAGCGGTATTGGAACTTCGATCCTTCGATGGAACGCCCCATCGGATCGCAGGAAGCGATTGAAAAAGTTCGCGATTTGCTTTCTGACTCGGTGCGGCTGCGAATGCGCAGTGATGTGCCGCTGGGATCGTTCTTGTCCGGCGGGATCGATTCGTCGTTGATCACAGCCTTGGCAGGCGACCATACCGACACGGCGCTGCGAACTTTCAGCATCGGGTTTCCTGTGGCTGAGTTCGATGAGACTCGCTATGCGGCGCAAGTGGCCGACCATCTGCAAACCGATCACACGCGATTTGAGGTTCAACCCAGCGGCATCGACATCCTTGAAAAGCTGGTGTGGCACTACGATGAGCCCTATGGCGATTCATCGGCGGTGCCGACTTGGTATCTGTCCAAGCTGACACGAGAAAGCGTCAAGGTGGCTTTGTCGGGGGACGGTGGCGATGAGTTGTTTGCGGGGTACGAACGGTATCGTGCACTTTGGATGAGCCAGAAAATTGCTCGTTTGTTCCCGTTGAACCGGATTCCTGGAATTGGTTTGGTTCAGAAGCTTCCTGATTCGAATCGTCGGCGTTCTGTCGTTCGGCGAGCCAAGCGATTCTTGGAAGCGATCGACCAACCCGTTGTCCGTCGGTACCTGAATTGGCTGCAGATCTTCCCTGAATCAATGAGGGCGTCGATGTACAACGATGACTTCATCGAAAGGCTGCCCGGACACGACCCGGTGGATTTTTTGGAAGCCGTTTGGGCTCGCAGTGAAGGCCGAGACGTTGTCACGCGAGCGTCGACGTCGGACATCCTTTCGTACTTACCATGTGACTTGTGCACGAAAGTCGACATCGCGTCGATGGCTCACGGATTGGAAGTCCGCCAGCCAATGCTTGACCACCGCTTTGTCGAACTGGCGGCTTCTTTGCCCGTTCAACACAAGTTTCGTGGGCGTCGCGGGAAATTGATTTTGCAAGATGCGTTTGGCGATCGCATTCCAGCGTCGATCTTCACCCGCCCCAAAATGGGCTTTGGGATTCCGATCGGGCAATGGTTTCGCGAGGATTTCAAGCCTTTGGTGCACGATACGATGTTGGCGCAGGACGCTCGGATCAACCAATTCTTCCGTCCCGAGGCCATTGCGGCATTGGTTCGCTCGCATGAAATCGGAGAACAGAACCATGGCTATCGGCTGTGGAATTTGCTCGTCCTGGAAACCTGGATGCGACAACTGTAGTGGTGAATCGTGTCCCCCCTCAAGACGCGAAGAAGATACATTTCTCTTTCGGTTGACCTGATATTATGCGGTCTTTGCTGATCGATGCCGATGCAGCATCGCGTTCCCGCGAACTTGATTGAGAATCAGATGAGACGATGTTTGTCTTGGGTGCTTGCTTGTTGCGTGCTCGTTTGTGGCAGCCACGCCACCTCCGAAGATTTTTTTCTGACCATTGGCGGGGGCTATTCGCCCTCGGGAAACCAAGCGTCCCTTGAGAACAACGTGTTGTTTGCTCAGCGTGCTTTGGGGGAACAAGGAGTCCTGGGAGAGCATAACGACATCTATTTCTCAGACGGTGATGCGGTCGGGAAAGATTTGCAAGTGATGGATCCGAGTTCGGTTCCGAAGGCAAATCGGTTGATGGCGGAATTCTTCGGTAGTAGAAACGATCTGGGGTTATCGTACCGAAACCACAAAATTCCCAATGTGAAGGGCAGCACCGAGCCTGAAAACATTCGCAACTGGTTTCGCGACGTTGGCAAAACCATGCAATCGGGAGACCGGTTGTATGTTTATGTCACCGCTCACGGAAATCGAAGCAACGATCGGCAGGCTCCCTATGACACCACCATTGCAACGTGGAACAACAGTTCCATTCGAATGAAAGAATTCGTGGGGATGCTGGACGGATTGCCAGAAGGAGTGGAGGTGATTGCGATCATGGTCCAATGCCATGCAGGTGGATTTGCTCGTTTCATCTTTGAGGAAGGCGATCCGGACAAAGGGATTTCCAAGCAACGCCGGGCGGGTTTCTTCGCCACGGTGCACGATCGTCCCGCGTCGGGTTGCACTCCCGAGGTGGATGAAAAGAGCTATGTGGAATACAGCACCTATTTCTGGGCCGCCCTCTCCGGTCGCAACCGATCAGGACGACTGATTGAGCGTCCAGATTATGACGGGAACGGAGTCGTGTCATTTGACGAAGCTCACGCCTACACGGTGATCACAGCCGACACGATTGATTTGCCCGTGCTGAGCTCTGGCGAATTCCTCAGTGTTCATAGCTACTTCGACGAAGACAATCCGGATCTGCTGCGCAACGATGAGTCATATGAATTGATCCTCGATCTCGCGACTCCGTCTCAACGTGCAACCTTGGAAGCCTTGTCCGATGAACTGAATTTGTCTGGTGATGAACGTATCAACGACGCTTGGAAAACCACTCAGTCGGATCGCGCCCGCAACTCGACCCGCCGCCGACGTCGGGCCGCTCCCGAGGATGGGCTGCGACGCCGGATCACTCGAGATCTGGAACGCAAGTGGCCGGAACTTGCGAATGTTCTCAATCCCGTTGCGGTTGAATTGTTGACCAGTCGCCAAGACGAGTTCATTGAAGCGGTGGAAAACCATCCGGACTACCCACGTTTTCGCGAACTGACCGAGGCGACTGAAACTGACGAAGCGAAAACGAAGGTGAAGTACGAACGGTTCGTGCGAATCGCCGACAACGTCGCCTTGGCGGAGAACCTTCGGCGACTTGGGAATGAAAAGCTGGTTGCCCAGTACGAAGCCATCGTGGCTGCGGAGCGTGGCACACTGAAACCGATCAAGTCGATCCAAGAGCAACGGCTTTGATCAAACACGCGTCGGTGTGGTGTCCATTTGGACGCGATCTCGGCGACGACGTCGCCGCTGAAATGCCACACCGACTCCAACGCTGGCGATCAGAGCTAGCGAACTTGGCTCCGGAACCGCGGTGACAGTTGCCAAGTTGTCCAACGCAAAGTAGCCCGGCGTGTTCATCCCATACGCTCCAACATCGCTGGATGACAAATTGAAGTGCAAGCTTCGGGCGTCGGACATGGACGTCAAATCGATCGTCAGCCAATCATCCAGGATGTAGTCATCCAGCGAGTTCGCGAATCGATAATCCGCGAGAAAGACGTCGATCGTGGTGTCAAGAATCTGGTTGTTCGCATCGACTCCAAATATGGATAATTGGAGGAAGTCAGGATCACTTCCGGACGTTCCACCAAACTGCTTTGCGATCGAGTCGCCGTTTTGCATCGAAAGTGCTGCGTATGTTGTGTTGGTTACATCGACGCTGAACGCGTCCTCGCCCTCTGGCAGATAGATGCTCGGCAAGGCCGTCAGCGTGTCGACACTGGACGGAGTTGAATTGGAGTACCCAAACGCCACGGCGTAGTTGTCCGAAAGATCAGAACCTGAACCCGCGTAGGCGCTGAACTGGTTAGTGTATCCACCGGTCGTCGTGTCGGTGTGATTGGAAACGGCGAAGCCTCTCCAACTGCCATACAGATCGTTGTAGCGGTTTGAGAAATCAACGCCATCGGCGGAGAAAACGCCAACATGGTCATTTCCACCATAAGAACCAGGAACAACGGACGCGTTGGCAACGGGACCGTTGAAGATACCCGACGGGCCCAGTGTTTGGCTCTCGAAATCAACGACGACATCTGCTTGAAGGCGACCGTAGCCGAGGATTGAAATCGCGAAGAAAACGATCGCGGCTATGGCTCGCGAAATGCCGGGTTGGATGCTGAGTGGATCGCGGACAGTGAAATGAAAAAATGGATTTGGCGAACGTAAAATCATGGTGACAACTTGCTAGACAATTCGCTTTGAAGCTTCTGTTGTCGGCGCATACTTTCTCTAGCGGACTCCGTGTTCGGCAGCAAAAACGACAAGCTGGAATACGGAGAACAACCAACGAAAACGTTGCGACGAAAACAACGTTGCGACGAAAACTCAGTTCAATAGCTGACGACGGATACCCAACGCATGAACCGCCGCTAGCTCAACAAATTTTGGCAACATCGGCGTCAAACGTTGCAACGTTTGCCTCAATCCAAGAAGGCACAAAACGTCTCGCGCGAGGTAGGTCTTCTGACTCACCACCCGTTTGTTCACTCACCGCCTTCTCACTCACGGATCACGTCGCAACGCAAACCGAGAACAATGGCTGATTAGAAAAAGTAAACAATGAGATCGCCTTTCGTTGATCTCCGGTGGCACACAGCGGCCGGACCGTCCCGGAATTTCACCGGTGTTCCCTGTTCACTGGTTGGTATGAAACCAAACCAGTCACCTCGAACGGCGGCGATTCTAACCACGGCAAACTCGGTGTCAACACATTTTGAATCGGCTTATGATTCGCCTCCCAATCGATCGGGGGTGGCACGGCAGTTGCCTTTGAAGATGCTTCCATTCAAACGCCAGTTGCTTTCTGGGTCACACCATCAACTTCTAATTCATCACACGAGGATCCGATGCCCTGGGAAAAGTCATTCGAAAAGGCGGAGGTGGTTGAACAGTCGATGCAGGTCTTTTGGGAAAAGGGCTACGCCGCCACATCGATCTCCGACATCACTCACGCGACCGGTGTTCAACGCAGCAGTCTGTACAACGCTTTTGAAGGGAAGCATGAATTGTTCATCGAGTCTCTGTTGCGATACGACCAGTCCACGCGGCGAAAGCTGTTGAACCGGCTCAACGATTCGGATGACCCCAAGAACGCGATTTTGTCGTTCTTCGATTGGGTCCTGAAGGATTCGCAGAACGATTCGATCAAGCGGGGGTGCTTTCTGGTCAATACCGCTTTGGACTATGAGCAGCACGACGAACAGGTCCAAAAAACAGTCGCTGCCGCGTTCAAAGAAATCGCGTCCTTCTTTCAAACCTCGATCCAGCGAGGGCAGGATCAGGGATCGATTCCAGCATCGGTGAATCCTCGTTCCACGGCCAAAGCTCTGGTCGCGTTGTTGGTCGGGATTCGGGTACTGGGCCGAGGCGTGTTCGGCAAAAACTCGCTTCAGCAAATCGCTCAACAAGCCAATCAAATGCTTTCTTAAAGGTCGAGCCTATGTTAAATCTTTCCATTCGTTTCGGTGTTCCCGTTTTCGTTTCGCTTGCTTGCATGATGAGCCTTCCGGCGCAAGGAACTCAGAGTGACTTGTCGAACGTCTCTCCCACCGGCAGCGCCGGGCATTCGAGTCAGGATTCTCCCGTGTTCGTTTCCAATGTGTCCCGTCCCAAAGTGATCGTTTTCGATGTCAACGAGACGTTGCTCGACTTGGCTCCTTTGAAGTCTTCGGTTGGCAAGGCATTGAACGGACGTGAGGATTTGTTACCGCTGTGGTTCTCGACGATGCTGCACTATTCGTTGGTTGAGACTCTATCCGGTGAGTATCACGATTTTGGCGAAATTGGCACCGCCGCATTGATGATGGTTGCTCAGCGTGAGGGAATCGTACTGGATCGGGAAACGGCAAAAGCCGCGATTGTCACGCCGTTGCGTTCTTTGCCGGCCCATACGGATGTTCGAGAAGGGTTGCAGCGTCTCTCGGAACAGGGATATCGATTGGTCAGTTTGACCAACTCGTCAAAGGTGGGCGTCGAAACTCAGTTGGAAAATGCAGGGCTCACCGATCTGTTCGAAAAACGGTACAGCATCGACCAAATCCAAAAGTACAAACCCCATGGGGACACTTATCGAATGGTCTTGGACGACTTGGGTGTCCAGGCAAGTGAAGTCTTGATGGTTGCTGCCCATGCGTGGGACTTGGCCGGCGCAAAGAATGTCGGTTTGCAGACAGCTTTTGTGAAGCGTCCAGGGGCCTCGCTGTACCCCAATGTGCAACGACCAGATTTGGTCGTCGCCGACTTGCACCAATTGGCAGAAGAAATGAGCCAAGCGACGGACTGAGAAAGGTGTCGTTCGCCACCGGTCGACATTGAAACGCATTCTTGGGATGGTTCAGTGAATGTCCTAGGACGGGCCGTCCATCTGAAGCGCGGGCCATGATCTCCAGAGGGCGATGGCGGACATGGCGTTCACGCACAGACTGATTGCAAGGTAGCCCCAGGATTGATAGAGCAGGTAGCCGGTGCTGAACAGCGCCGAGTAAACCAAGAACGTAGACGCCATCATCGCTTTCAAGCCTGAGGTGATCGAATCGGCCGTGTCGACGTGGACGCCACTTTCCGCCAATTCGTTTCGAATTGTTTTCCAGCCGGCGCCACCGGGCCGGATCTTGCAATAGAACTTTTGCAGCGTTTCGCGATCGGTCGGTGGCGTGATGATGGTGATCAGCATCCACGAGAGTGTCGTGATCACGACTCCGGTTAAAAGCTGTTGCCAAGAGTTGAGCTCGGGCAAATCTGTCGATCCATATCCGAACTTGAAGAACAACGCGACGGCTAGAGACACTACCATGCCCGTGATTTCAGTGAATGCATTGATCCGCCACCAGAACCACCGCAAGATGTAAATCAAGCCGGTGCCCGCACCGATTTGCAGGATGATGCTGAAGCTTTCCATGGCGCTTTCCAACGACAGTGCGACAGCGCCGGCGACGAGCATCAACCCAACCGTGGACCAACGTCCCGTCGCGACCAAGCTTTTTTCAGTTGCGTCGGGATTGATGAAACGGTGGTAGAAATCATGGGCGATGTACGACGCTCCCCAGTTCAAGTGGGTGGAAATGGTTGACATGAAGGCCGCAATCAAACTCGCGATCACGATGCCCAGCAATCCACTCGGCAGGTAAGTCAACATCGCGGGGTAAGCGAGGTCGTCTTGTACGAATTGAGGGTCGATGTTCGGGAAAGCGGCTTGGATACTTTCCACGCTTGGGTAAACGACAATCGAGGCGAGTCCCACGATGATCCACGGCCAAGGACGCAGGGCATAGTGAGCGACTTGAAACAGCAGCGTGGCTAGAGTCGCGTCCTTTTCGCTGCGAGCGCCCAACATACGCTGCGCGACATAACCGCCTCCGCCAGGTTCTGCGCCCGGGTACCAGCCGCTCCACCACTGCACGGCTAGCGGAATGATGATCAACGGAATCAACGCATCCATGTCGCTGAAATCAGGCAGCAACGCGGTCTTGGATCGAACCTCTTCGTGTTGAAGCAAGTTGGAGATGCCGCCCACTTCCGGCAAATTGCAAACCACATAAGCCGCCGCGATGGAACCAAACATGGCGACCACAAATTGAAAGCAATCCGTCAGGATCACGCCGCGCAGGCCACCTAGCAAGGTGTAAACAACAGTGACCGATCCCGTGACCAAGACGACTTGAAGGGGAGTGGCACCGATCAACACGCCACCCAGTTTGATCCCCGCCAGAATGACGCTGGCCATGACCAAACAATTGAAAATGACACCCAAGTAGATCGCGCGAAAACCACGCAGAAACCCTGCCGTTTTGCCACTGTATCGGAGTTCATAAAACTCCAGGTCGGTCGAGACGCCGCTGCGTTTCCATAACCGTGCATAGACAAACACGGTCAGCAGACCTGTCAGCAGAAACGCCCACCATACCCAGTTGCCGCTGACTCCGTCGCGACGAACGATGCCGGTGACCAGGTTCGGAGTGTCGGCTGCGAAGGTAGTCGCAACCATCGAGATTCCCAGCATCCACCAACTCATTTGCCCGCCGGCAAGGAAGTACTCTGAAAAGCTTTTGCCCGCCCTGCGACTGGCGTAAAGTCCAATGGATGTTGTGATGACAAAGAACGCGATGATGATCGCGTAATCGATAGTTGAGAGTGCCATGTCCCTGCACAGTTGGATGATGTCTTGGGGCGGTTCGAAACCGTCTCGGTGATTCGGCCGCGCTGAATCTGCGCGGTGGGTTGCGATTTCGACCGCGTTGTTCAAAGGTAACCGACAAGGCCAAAGTCTTTTGCCGTTGGAAATCGGCCTGCGTCATTCCTGGTCTTTTCGGGGCAAAGCATGCAGGTCAGGATGATCGGTCAAAATCATGGAAGCAGCCTTGGCGTTCACCCCGGTTGTACGGGGGAACGGCGGCGATTGCCATCATCCTTCAAATGCCGAATGGCTCCTGCAAACTCGCTCGCCAGCTCAAAAGACCTGCACTTCGATGATCTTCGAGAAGGAATTGAAAACATAACCCTTGTTGCCATGCGTGCGTATGCGGACGTAACGGGCTTCACGCGGCGCAAAACGGTGTTCGGCGGGATTCGTGGGGACTTCGGGTTTCTCCATTCTCGTCGCCACCTCTTCAAAGTCGGCTCCGTTGCTCGACGTTTCGACGCTGTACTTTTCGAACGATCCCGCAATGCTGTAAGCGTGAACTTTGACCTTCTCAACCGTTTGAACACTGCCGAGGTCAATGGTCAGCAAAATTGG
>NZ_JBICHO010000488.1:0-7129 GCF_043100905.1 Rhodopirellula sp. JB055
TTGTGTGAGGCATTGTTTTTTCATAACCCGAAGCGTCAGCGAGGCGAAGTCAACATCATTTTTCCCTCGCTGACGCTTCGGGTTTTGAGAAAAACGCAACTTCAAAACTCACGCGTTCAGGTCGTGATGAGTGGTCTTGACCGACTCTGACGGGCAAGAGTGCCCATTCGCCATGCGTTGAAACGTCGTTGATGACTCAGCCGACAAGCCGTCACCATTGACGCCCCAATTGCGGATGCCAAATTCATTTCTGGTTTGCAGCTTGGGAGGGTGAAGTGAAACTGCACGACCTGTATGTCTGCAAGTTGTTGTTCGACCTTCCTGGAATCCTCACCGAGAGGTGATCCCTCAGCGAATTCACTCAAGCATTGAGCGCGTCGCTGAGTTTCAGGCTTTCTTCCACCAACAAATCGACGCGTCGAGCAATCTCTTCGTCGGCCAATGAATCACCTTCAAACGATTCCCCGGTCGCGTACACGAACCGTGGCACGATCAAGCAGCGGAAATCCAACATCAAGCTGTTGGCCAACCCCATGACGGACATGTAACTCCCTTGGCCGCCGGCTGCCAACAGCATCGCAACCGTTTTGCCGGTCCATGCTTTCCCAGTCAACTCCACCGCGTTCTTGATTGCCGCATTGACGTCGTAGTTGTAGACCGGTGACGCAATGTAGATCGCCTCGGCCGAACTCACCAATTGGCTCAGGGCGATCACTTCTTCATGCCCGTACGCCGAAGCCCCATCGCAAGGTGGCAGCGTCCGCTGCGACAGATCGAACACCTCGACTTCGCGATTTTGTGCACGCAATCGCTCGGCAACCGATCGCGCGAGGATTCGACTGCGACTGGTGGGATGAAGGCTGGAACTGATGACGAGATGCATGCCCTGGCTCAATCGAGAGTGATATCGGAAGAGAAGAAGAACTCTGACGAAGGCGAGTTCAAGTGAAGAAAAATCGTGTCACGTGATAGAAAATCGGAGCCGCGAAACAGATATTGTCGATCTGGTCCAGAATTCCAGCGTGCCCCTGAACCAAAGTGCCAGTGTCGGTCACACCTCGGTCTCGCTTGATCGCACTCATCGTCAGCGTGCCCATGCTGGCCATGGCAGTCACGACCACGCCCATTAACAACGCTTCCCACCAGAAAAACGGTGTGGCCCAACGCAAGAGAGCGGCGATCACGCCGGTCGACATCATCGCCCCCAGGACACCTTCCCAAGTTCGCGAGGCATTGATATCCGGAGCAATCACGTGACGGCCGGCCAATTTGCTCCACACGCGTTCCAACGATAGAGACAACTGGGCGATCAGGACAAAGAACATCAACAAGTTGACGTTGCTGCCCGTCCAAGGTTCACCGCCCGTTCGAACCAACTGCAGATCCAACAGGGCCGGCGCATGAGACAAGGAATACACACACACCAGCAGACCAGCCTGGATCTTCGCGCACCGTTCGAGAAACCGCTTGGCATCGCCCGCAATGGCTGCACGAGCCGGGATGAACAGGCTTGCGTACACCGGAATCATGATGCTGTAAAACGGATAAAATTCATCGCCCAACCCGATCAGGATGTACTGCAACGGTGTGAAGATGAAGAAGATCCAAAACAGCGTCCGATGGTCCCCGCGTCGAGTCGGAGTCATCGAGATGAACTCCCTCAGCGCCCAGAACGACACCATTGAAAACAACACCACCAACCCAATCCGGTGAATCAGGGAACCGATCACGAAGATCGCCACCATGGTCCACCACACGCGCAGCTTGCTACGGAAACGTTTGACGACCGCGGCATCCACCGCGATGGAATCATTGCGTCCGAGCAGGAATGCGACCAGCGTCGCGATCGCCAGCGCGGCCAAGATGACCGCGATCAGGATGTAGGTGGTTGTATCTGGCAAGGTGAACTTCGGAGTGAGAGGAACCGACTCGACCAGCAGCGTTTCTGCGTTGGCTTAGGCTGTTAATTTGGCAACCACGGCTGCCCCCATCTCTTCCGTGGAAACGCTTTTGGATTGATCCCCGCGAGCCAAGTCGGGCGTACGCAGGCCATCAGTGATGACGGCTGCGACGGCCGTTTCAATCGCCTCGGCTTCTTCGTTCAACCCCAGCGAGTGCCGCAACATCATCGCTCCAGCCAAAATGGTCGCCAATGGATTCGCGATGCCTTTGCCTGCGATATCGGGTGCTGATCCGTGAATCGGTTCGTAAAGTCCTGGGCCACCTTCCCCGAGCGACGCACTGGGCAGCATGCCTAGTGAACCGGGCAACATCGATGCTTCATCGGTCAAGATGTCGCCGAACATGTTACCGGTGACCACCACGTCAAATTCCGAGGGGCGATTGATCAAGTGCATCGCCATCGAGTCGACCAGCACGACGTCATACTGCACGTCCGGGAATTCGCTGGCCATGACTTCGGCCGCCACGCGCCGCCACAATCGACTTGGTTCCAAAACGTTGGCCTTGTCAACGCTGGTCAATCGATTCGAACGTCCCCGAGCAGCTTGAGCAGCCATCCGAACGATTCGCTTGACTTCGCTGGCGGAATACGTCATCGACTGGAACGCCGTTTCGCCTTCGCCGCTGCCCGAGGTACCAGACTCACCGAAGTAGATCCCGCCCGTCAATTCACGAAAGAAAAGAATGTCAGTGCCTTTGACGATGTCCGCTCGCAGCGGGGACGCCTCGGCCAATTCGTCAAACAACTTGATCGGCCGCAAATTCGCGAACAAACCCAATTCCTTGCGGATTTTCAACAACCCGGCTTCCGGACGAGTTTTGGCCGATGGATCGTCCCATTTTGGCCCACCAACCGCTCCCAACAAAATCGCGGCAGAATCACGGCACGCGTCGATCGTCGCTTGAGGAAGCGGATCACCGGTCTCATCGATCGCGATTCCACCGATCTGGTGCGAACTGAATTCGAACGTGTGTCCAAACCGCTCCGCAACCTTGGTCAATACCAAACGGGCTTGTTCGACGATTTCTGGTCCGATCCCGTCTCCGGGCAACAAAACGATGGAGGAGTTCATAACGGCGAGTGCGGGGCTGTGATGGTGGGAGGAAACGAGCAAGTCAAACGATTTTTGGAGCACAGAACTTAGCCGAATCGCAGCGTTTCCCCCAGGGTCCTGGACACCCAATCATCACAACCGGCATGACCACCCAAGTCCCTGGCAATGCGTCCATCACCACGAAAGTGGTCCTCACACGGGGGCGAACTCTATCCCAGACTTGCACATGAGTGCGTCCATCACGCCCCACCAAACTTCGCCACTGTCACTGGGCACGCATCGGCACTGATCCAGAATCGTCCCATCGGCACACGTTCGACACCTCAGCACGTCCCAAACATGCAATCGACCAATCCCTCCGAATTTTCGCCCAGCACCGCCCCCGCAGCTTTGCCTGTTCGGTCGACGGCAGTTGCCAGTCCCACGCCCGCGGCTTCTTTTTCCGCCGCCAGCCTCCCATCCGTCCTGAGCACGACACGAGAAGTTCGGGTACTGCATGTCGTCAATGGCGAACATTTTTCGGGTGCCGAACGCGTGCAATCTCACCTGGGACGCTGCCTGCCAGATTTCCACGTCGCTGCCGACTTTGCCTGCGTCAAACCAGGACGCTTCGCCGAGATGCTGGAAGAACGCCAAACCGGCGTGGGGGGTGAAAAATGGGGGCACTGCCATCGCCTCCCCATGCGAAACCGACTGGACTGGACCTCCGCCAAACGACTCGCTCGAGTCGTGGCCGAAGGTGAGTACGATCTCCTGCACGCTCACACCCCACGCACCGCGATGCTCGCCTCCGTGGTTTCCAAATGGTCCGGTCGTCCCTGGGTGTACCACGTCCACAGCCCTGCTGGGCGAGATTGTGAACGAGCCTGGTCCAACCGCATCAACGCGTGGATCGAACGTCGCTCCCTCGCCAATTGTTCACATTTGATCACCGTTTCCAACAGTCTTCGCGAAGACACCATCCAACAAGGTTTTCGCGCAGATCAAGTCACCGTCGTTCACAACGGTGTCCCCGCCATCCGCCCCACTCGGCAAAACAAACCAACCGTTGGAAGCCGCTGGACCATCGGCATGGTCGCCCTGATGCGATCCCGGAAGGGGCTGGAAGTGGTCCTGGATGCACTGGCGATCTTGAAGAACCGTGGCACCGAAGTCACTCTGCGTTGCATCGGCCCCTTTGAAACAGAAGCCTACCGACAACAGATCGACGCCCAGATCACGGATCTTGGGATCGGACACCTGATCGACTGGGTGGGATTCACACAAGACGTTCCAGCCGAACTGGCTCGCATGGATGCGATGGTCTTGCCCAGCCTCTACGGCGAAGGGTTGCCCATGGTTGTCCTGGAGTCGATGGCGGCGGGGACTCCCGTCATCGCCACCTCAGTCGAAGGCACACCGGAAGCCATCCGGCACGGTGTGGAAGGATTGCTCGCCGAACCTCGCAACGCAGATTCCTTGGCAAAACAAATCGAAGCCATGGTGTCCGGACAATACGATTGGCAAGCGATGTCTGACTTCGCCGTCACGCGCCACCACCAATGTTTCAGCGATCACACGATGGCTCATGGCGTTGCCAAGGTCTACCGCCGCATCTTGGACCCAACGGGACATCCAACTGACGGTTGATCCGGTGCAAATTTCTGCCCCGCAACACATCGCCAGCTTGGTACGATAATCCCAGCGGCGCGAGTACCGCGTTTGTGATCCCAGGTATCTAGATACAGCGGAAAAAAATGCGAAGCTTCAAGGGATGGGCCCCCGTTTTTGAATTCAACGATCTTGTCATCACTCGCCTTCTGTTGATCGGATTGCTGCTGGTATGCCTCCCGGCCACCCTGCGCGCTCAACCGCCATTCCGCAACGACGAGCGCTCGTTCCCTGACCACCGCCATTCAGGAATGGATCATCGTCGGGGTGCTCCATCCGGCGAATTCGATTTGGTGGAACCCTCCGGCGTGGTGACGGGCCGCATCTCCTTGCGTCGCGGAAGTCTGATCTATCGCCACGGTGATGGGCGTCAGGTTATCTACTCTCGCGATCGACGCTTTGACACCCCGGACGGACAGTTCCTCGGTTACTACAACACGCTACTTGCGAGAGTACTGAAGTTTCCGCGAAGTGGCTTTGGCAGTTTTTTCTACATGGATCTGGACAACTTCAATCCCTTCCCTCAGGCCTCCTATCGATTGGTGCGTCCCGTCGGCGTGGGACCAATCGGTGGTCCCGTGTTTGGTCCTTTGGCGGGCGGATACATCGAATACGGTGCGCCGATCTACGGCGGATTTGGTCTGCCTTGGCTCACTCCCGCACCCCTGTTGGGATGGGGCATCAACGACATCCCGATTGGTCCGGTGGCAATCAGTCCGATCCCACTGAACCCAGGTCCGGTTCCAATCGACACTCGACGGGTTGCATTGCCAGATTTGCCGCCCGCGAAAATTCGATTCACCAACAGCAGCCAAAGGGACGTCAACGTCACGCTGACCGATTCACGACAAACGGGTCTGTCGAAAACATTCCGATTGGCCCCCGGTGAATTCGAAGACATGAAACTACGTCGCGACGCCGGTCACGAATGGGTTGAAACATTCGAGTTGCTATCGCCCGATGGCCAGTGGATAACTCGCGAAGTCCGCCGGCAAATTCCGCCGCAAGCCCGCTATGAAATTGTCGTGCATGAATGGCGAGTTCAATCCGTCGCGATTGACCGCACCGCACGAGGCAACAATCGAATCGAGGACATCAACATGCAAGGCAAAGGCATTGGGCGTTTTCTCTTGCCACCCGGTCCCGAACTGACCGACCAAACCATCGATGTCTTTCAATCCGCACGAGCGATGCAAAACCAAGGCACCGTGACGCCTCTGATTTCAGACGAACAACTCCAAGAACAATTCCGCCCCAGCGATCGAGTCTCGCCGTTCGAACGAGCCATCCTCCAGCAGCAGCGGGCAATGCAGCAAGGTCAACGCTGAGCAACGTCTTCCACTATCATCTGAAAGACTGCAACTGCCCTGAACGTTTCCCTTGCAAACCAAACAAGAGGCACCGATTTGTCCCGCCCCAAAAGAAGCATCGACAGGCAAACGGCACCGTTGGAATGCATCGCCGTTGCTCTGCTCCTGCTCGCAGGATGCCAGGAAACGGGTCCCGAAGAAACCTCGACGCTCAGCAACGTGGTCGAGCACGAATCCGACGACGCCATCGAGAGCTACCTGCAAGCTCAAGATGAAAATTCGCGGCAGATGGAGGAGCAATTTCAGGAACAGGTGATCATCGCCCCGGAAACCACTGCCCCGCCTGTCGAAACGGATATGTCAGAGCCTCCTACCGATACTTCCAATCTGACAGTGGACATCATCTGACGGCCAAACCGATTGTCAACGCTAACGAAAGCCCCTTCACATCACGCCCGCGAAAGGAACTGTCCCGTTCGCGAATCGATCTTCAAGCGTTCGCCTTCCTTGATGTATTCGGGAACCTGAACGACCAAGCCCGTTTCCATGGTGGCCGGTTTGGTGCGTGAAGTTGCTGAGTTGCCCTTCACACCAGGATCACATTGGGCAATGTTCAGCTCCACCGTCGCTGGCACTTCGATCCCGACGCAAGCATCGTTGTAGATCAGTGCTCGCATGCCATCCAACCCTTCCGTGATGTACGGCATTTGTTCTTCCGCGTCTTCCAGCGGAATTTCGTATTGCTGGTAATCCTCTTTATCCATCACATGCAAGTGCTCCGTATCGGTGTACATCAGCTGCACATCTCGCCGAGAGAAGTCGGCTTCTTGAAGGACATCCGTGCCCTTCATTGTGATGTCGACCTTGTTGCGGGTCATCACGTTGCGAGCCCGAAACTTGTACAGCGTTGCGGCACCGCGAGCCGACGGCGACTGCACCGACATTCCTACGATCATCACCGGGTTGCCTTCGTGGACCACAACGGTGCCAGATTTGACTTCTTTCGCGAGCATGATTGACAACAAAAAACGAGAAGAGAATTTTTGAGAAACCTACTGCTCCACCCCAACCAAGAAAAGCCCGGATGAATTGGAAGGCAACCTGAGCAACGCGTCCCGTCGAATCAGACCAAACCTCACAATCGTCAGCCCC
>NZ_JBICHO010000489.1:0-2950 GCF_043100905.1 Rhodopirellula sp. JB055
TTGTGTCTTCGTAGCTGTAATGCTTTGAACAGCGTTCGGGTGATGGTATCCGTTCTTGTTCTATGGGATGGTGTCCGGGCGTGTCGGGTTGCGGCGATTTTTCATGTACGAAAGCAATCAGTCGAGAAAAGAGTGAGCCAAGAAACAGTGAGTTTTCAGACGAAACCGGGTCTGACAAGCCACCCTGTTAGAGAAACCGCAAGAAACCGTACCAGATCACTCCGTCATCTCAGCCAATTCACGTTCATAGAGCTGCCGGATGTGGTCCAAATCCACGTCCACTTTTGGCAGTTGCGGATCCATGTCACGCAGCGTTTCGCGAACAATCGCGGCAACCGACGCGTCTCGGTACCACTTCTTGTCCGCGGGGATGACGTGCCATGGAGCGATTTTCGAGTGGCATTTTTCCATCGCCTCCTCGTACGCCTCGCGATAATCGTCCCATTTGTCACGGGCCTCGTAATCGCCCGGGTTCAGCTTCCAGTGCTTGGTCGGATCGTCCAAGCGTTTTTTGAATCGTTCGAGTTGTTCCCGCGGACTGATGTGCAGGTAGAACTTCAAAATCCGAGTCCCACGATGGGCGAGCATCTTCTCAAAGTCGTTGATGATCTCGTAGCGTTCTTTCCAAACCGACTTCGGCACCAGATCCTCGACACGCACGACCAAAACATCTTCGTAGTGCGAACGATTGAAAATCGAAACCTTGCCCGCCGCAGGAGCCGCTTTGTGAATTCGCCACAAAAAATCGTGCGCCCGCTCCTCCGACGACGGCACTTTGAACGGGTAGGTCCGGCACCCTTGCGGGTTCATCTGGCCAAGCACTTTGCGGATCAGACCATCTTTGCCGGCTGCGTCAGGAGCCTGCAGAACAACCAACAATGATTGCTTGCCCTCCGTGTACATCCGGTACTGCAAATCGCGAATTTCGATGTTCGCTTGATGCGTGAACGCTCGACCGTGAGCCTTTCCTTCGAACGGCCCAGAACACTCCGTGTCGATCTTTTTCAACGACACCTTGTCAGCTGAGAACGGCAAACGATGGGCGTCGACGAAGTCAAACTTCGGATCGAGATCCCAGTCCGCTTCTTTGGTTGACTCTTCTTCCGTGCTCATGTTGTTCCTGTGGTGGAATGGAGCGGCATCTCGTAATCCTTTTTGATTCGAAGCCTCCAAAACTTCACCCTCTCTCGTGGAGGGGCAAGCGAAGCGAGGGGAGGGCCGAGCATGAACTCATGCGTCTTGCTCCCCCGGCCCATTGCGAGATCCGTCTTCAAAATCGTCAGTCCAATTCACGGACGACCACGTCATCGAACTCGTTCAAATCGTCGAACGAGCCCAACCCGATGCGACCGGCTCCGAACGTTTTGTCGACGACGCTCATGTGAGGCGTTTCCATGTCGTCAAAGAACACCTCAATCTTTCCGCTCTCAACGTCCCGGCGAACCAACACGTTGTGCCAGTCATTGTCCCAAGGCGTCAGCTTCTCGTTCTTCGTCAGTGCCAATCGCGGGGCTTCCTTGACGATCATGATTTGACCGCTGTGCGGGTCAGGCTTCGCTCCCAAGTGAACGTAGTAAAAATGCGAAGCATCCTGGTATCCAAAGAACACGCAGCAATCTCGGTGATTGCCGGTGTCCAGGGTGCTGCGGACACGAAATTGAATCTCGCAACTGCCAACTTCCAAGTCTTTGACCAAGGCCACGTGACCAGGACTCCGGGTCGGGGGCGAGTACTCGGATTTACGATCCGTGATCTCGATCGATCCGTTCTTGGATTCGCCGGTGGGTGAATTGAATTTCCAAGTCTTGGGATCCAGGAATTCCCAACGATCGTCGCCATTTTCAAAATCATCTTGAAACACGACTTTCGTCGGGCGAGCGTCCTCGGCAGATACGAGTGGGGAATACGCGGAGAGAGTGGATGCCGCCAAAGCAGCCGACAAGACGTTTACAAAAAGAGGTCGCATGTTGGTGAAAATCAGGTGGGGAAGGGGTGGGAAAACACGATGATTCAAACAAACCATTGGCCGAACGGAACCGATCGTCGAATCCGTTCGATTCCTGGGAGGGCACATCGATTGGGCGAACCGCCATGGGATGGTCCAGTGTAATGCAACTCAAGACTTGGGTGGATGTGCTCGCGGGGTTCGAACGAGGGGCGAGCAATCCCCGTTTTGGGTTCCAATTGCGGGGACTGGGTCGATTGCAACATTCGGAAGGGATCCGAACCCAGAAAAAGTTCTCTGTGTCCGCCTATCAGAGGCCAGAAAGGGTTGCAGCGGAAAGCGGAATGAAGCACAATCCCGCCTGACCGAAACACGTCACGCGGCGGCAACGTCCCGCGGGCACGTTTCCACCAGGAGCGGTGGCTGAGTGGTCGAAAGCGCCGGTTTGCTAAATCGGTGAACCGGGAAACTGGTTCCGCAGGTTCGAATCCTGTCCGCTCCGCTTGAACTCGGTCGGCCGGATTGCTTCTGCAATTGGCAGCTTTTTTTTCTGGTATTCACTCTCGAATATCGGTGAATCTTGCTCCACCGTTTCGGTTCAGTTCAAACCGACGATTCGTCGTCGGTCGAGAGTGTAGCTCAGTTGGCAGAGCATTCGACTTTTAATCGAATGGTCCTGGGTTCGAGTCCCAGCACTCTCACTTCTTTTCCCTTGGCCCCAGCGTGGGCGAGCGGCCTGCGAGCCAGACTTTCCTCGAAGGTCGCCAGATTCGCACAGGCACAAACGGTAGCCGGATTCGCCAAGAATTCGGACCGCAACCACCATCGCCAGGTGGAACCTGGCCTACATCCGATCAAACGCTCAAAGACACCAGCAAGTCACGCCTCACTTCCTCGCCCGACCGTAGGCCAGGTTGTACCTGGCAATCGAGCCGATGCTTGGGAACCAAGCGAGGCGTCACCCCCGCTCAAACTCACGGCCGAGATGAAAACTCCCCCGGCCAA
>NZ_JBICHO010000490.1:0-2615 GCF_043100905.1 Rhodopirellula sp. JB055
ACGATTCTTGGTCCCTGGCGGATGATCACGGGATTGCTCCCGCCGCGCCGGTCGGGTTCAGCCGGCACATGCTGAGCTACTCGGTGGGCATCCTGCCGTTTATCGAGCAGCAGGGGATGTGGGAACACATCTCCAATCCACTCACCGACGAAGCCAATCGAACCTGGCCCGCGATGGGGCCGGCGCCTTACGCCGTTCGCTACCTGCCTTGGCGAACGGACGTGCCGACGTACCGTTGTCCCAGCGATCCTGGTCGGGGATTGCCGACCGTTGGACGCAGCAACTACGCGGCCTGCACGGGGGATGCGACCAGTCGAACTCAGATCGGCGGTTCACGATTCAACGGTGGCCAAGGCCGATGGCGATATCAGGATGAAAATTGGCTGATGCGTCAATGTCGGGCCAACCTACGGGGAGTTTTTATTCCCCGTGGCAACACTCAGTTTCGAGACATTCTCGATGGAACATCCAACACGATCATGTGCGGTGAAATCGTGACGGACTTGGGCGACCGAGACATCCGTTCTGCGGCTGCCTTGAACAACGGAGGTCACGGCGGCCAATGGGGAACCGGCATCATGGGCAACCCCAAAACCTGCGAGGATACGGCGCTCATCGATCCTGCTCGTCCCGGGTTTTGGTTGGCTGGCACAACAACGTCCGGTGGTGCCACGACACGCGGCGGACGCTGGGCCGATTTCCGTCCTCTGTATTCGCAGTTCCTGTGCATTCTGCCGCCCAACAGTGAAGTCTGCTTGGGCGGGAACCATGGCACGGAAGGCATCACAACCGCCAGTAGTCGACACCAAGGCGGTGTGCATGTGTTGATGGCCGATGGTGCGGTGAAATTCATCACCGATTCAATCGAAGCCGGCAACAGCCGCGCGGAAACGGTTTGGCATCGAAACGCTTCCCAAGAAAGCACCAATCCGCCTGGATCCGCCAGCCCGTACGGGTTGTGGGGCGCCTTGGGGACCCGCGGCGCACGAGAGGTGATCGATCAGGAGTTCTGATTCTCGATCTTAGTACTCACTCAATTTTGCGTTTTTAGCGGCGAGGACAACGCCCGGCATATCGCCTGATATGCCGGGCGTTTCTTAAATCTCGCCCATTGGATGCCGGTTGGTGGCTGCGAATTGTCATTTGCCGAGGTGTTTGGTTCCGCTTATTGTGGTTGGGACCGCTCCCATTTTTCTGTGTTACGGCGTTCGACATCGCCATTGTTGAATGATGTGCCGGGGGAAATCCATCAGGGCTCTGTGGTTTAAAATGTGACAGGCCGCGGCTCGATTGCGTCGACTTGCTACGGAATGTCGCTGCTTGCGTGTGAAGTCGCCTTCCCTTTCTTTGTCTGCTCATGACACATCGTTTTTATCTCTTTTGTATCGTTGCCACTTGGTTTGGAACCGGTTTCGGGACTTGGTCGTCCGCATCTGCCGTCGACTTTGCCGATGACATTCAACCGATCTTGAACGAACACTGCGTGGCCTGTCATGGCGGTGTCAAACAAGCCGGTGATCTGTCGTTCATTCATCGCGACAGTGCGCTGGCGGTGATCGAACCGGGCGACGTCGATGGCTCTTACATGATCGATCGGATTCTGTCGGAGGACGAATCGGAGATCATGCCGCCGCCCGAACACGGTGCGCCGCTGACCGAAGAAAAGATTGCTCTGCTAAAGACTTGGATTGAAGAAGGTGCCAAGTGGAAACAATCATGGGGTTATGAACCTCCGGTTGCCCGTGGAGTTCCTGACGTTGCCAACCCGGACGCTTGCCGTCAATCCATTGATCGTTTTGTTCGCAGCACGCTTGAGGAAAAAGGCATCCAGCCTGCCGAGGATGCACCCCCGCACCAATGGCTCAGGCGAGTCACGTTGGACCTGACCGGTGTGCCGCCGACACTGGCCGAAGTCGAAAACTTCAACGCGGCGGCGAAAGAACGTGGTGACGCGGCATATGCAGAGAAGGTTGACGAACTGCTTCAGTCATCGGGCTATGGTGAACGCTGGGCATCCGTTTGGCTGGATCAAATTCGCTACGCCGATAGTCGTGGCTTGGGAATCGACGGTCGTCGTAATGCGTGGAAGTATCGCGACTGGGTGATCGATTCGCTCAACAATGACATGCCGTTTGATGAGTTCACGATCAAGCAAATCGCTGGTGACCTGTTGCCGGATCCTTCGATCAACGATTTCTTGGCCACCACCGCCAGTCGTTTGACTCAGACCAACGAAGAAGGCGGAACGGACGACGAAGAGTTTCGCATCAACGCAGTGATGGACCGCGTCAGCACGGTTTGGCAAACCTGGCAAGGTATCACCTTCGGTTGCGTCCAGTGTCACAGCCATCCATATGACCCGATCGAACATGAAGAGTTCTACGAGTTCATGGCATTCTTCAACAACACGGTCGATTGTGACTTGAGTGGCGAGGAGCCGTTGTTGTCCGTGCCGCTGAGCAATGAAGACGAGGAGCTTGCGTCGCAACTCGACCGGCGAATTCGTTCGCTCAAACAATCAATTTGGCATCAAGAGTTTGAGGCGGTCAGCGACAACGAGTTGGATTGGAAACACATCGATTCCTTGACCGCCTCGGCCACAGATCGGAAGAGCG
>NZ_JBICHO010000491.1:0-4422 GCF_043100905.1 Rhodopirellula sp. JB055
CACTCACCGGAGCGGATGTCGCTGCCAGTGACGATGACACAGGGCACGCTCGCTACGGCGCGGACTGGGATTTGGAATACGCGACCGGTGTCATTGAATCGGACATCGTCGTCAGTGAATCCTTCCAGGAGACTTGGGGACATAAACTCGCGACGATCACGGTCACCACTTGGCTGGATGAATCCAACAACAACGGCGAAACGTCGTTGCGGGAAGCCATCACGCAAGCGAACGCCGGAGCCGGTGGCGACACCATCGTTTTCAGTGCATCGTTGGATACATCGACCGTCTTCGAACTCACTCGCCAACAAACCGAAGACGACACAAACTCGTACGGTGACCTCGACATCTTGAAAGATGTCACCATCGTCGGCCACGGGATCAACACCACCATCATTGACGCCGGTGAACTGAGTCGGATCTTCGATGTCCGAGGCGGGACGTTGACGTTGTCGGATGTGACGTTACAAGGCGGACGGTCAGGTTCAAACTCGGGCGGTGCCATCCAGGTCAACGCTTCGACCGCACTGGTTTTGGATCGTGCGTTGCTGACAAACAACTCCGGAATCGATGGAGGAGCGATCAGTAACTACGGAACGATCGACCTGACAGATGTCTCCATCATTGACAACGGTGGCATCGCTGGTCAAAGCACCAACACCGGCGGAGGGATTCAAAACCGCGGAACCGCGAGACTGAATCGATTGACACTGTCTGGCAACGTTGCAAGCGTCGGTGGTGCCATCTTTGTCGAAGCAGATTCCACGCTCACGTCATTGACCAACGTGACCGTCAGCGGAAACACGGGTTCCAACGTCGGTGGCGGGATCTACACCAAGGCCGCGACAACCGTTCTTCATTCGACATTCACGCTCAACACCGCCACCGTCGGTGGAGGCATCTTTGTCGAATCGGGAACCACGACCCTCGCCAATTCCATTGTCTCTGGCAACACGGGAATCAACGCGAATCCGGATGTTCAAGGAAATTTCACGTCCAGCGGTGGCAACGTGATCGGCAACGTGGGGTCGGCTTCCGGATTTGGTGGCGATGACCTCATCGGCCAAAACGCGGACTTGGACGCCTTGGCCAACAACGGTGGTTATGTCCAAACCCATCAACTGCTGGGCAGCAGTGCGGCGATCGATGCTGGTCTACCCGAAAGTGAGGTTGGCGAAGACGCTCGGGGATACAGTTCCCTGGATGGACGACTCGATAGCGGTTCCTATCAAACCCAAGCCGGTGTGATCGATCGCATCTTCTGGATCGACAGCGGAACAGATGAGATTCGATCGTCCAAACTGGATGGGACGGATGTTCAAACCGTCCGCAGTGGATTGTCAAACCCAGACGAATTGTTTGTGGATTCCGTCAACCAACACATCTATTTTTCGGAACCCGATAGCGATCGCATTCGCC
Organism: Rhodopirellula sp. JB055; assembly: GCF_043100905.1. Lineage (NCBI taxonomy): Bacteria > Pseudomonadati > Planctomycetota > Planctomycetia > Pirellulales > Pirellulaceae > Rhodopirellula > Rhodopirellula sp. JB055. The sequence goes on from NZ_JBICHO010000491.1 coordinate 1,420, forward strand.
GCGTTGACTTTGATGGCACAGGACTGGTCAACGTCCTCACGGGACTGGATGAACCCAGAGGCATGGCGATCGACCTTGCCAACGACAAAATCTACTGGGTCGAAGATGGTGACTCCTACAACGCGGTCAAGCGTTCCGATCTGGATGGCGGGAATACAGAAACGCTTGCCTTGGTAACGGCGGGCCTGAACTTCACCAAGCCTGACGACATCGAACTGGACCTCGTCAATGGCCATGTCTACTGGACGGACGAACTGACTCGCAAAGTCGAACGGATGGATTTGGATGGGTCCAATCGCACCACACTCTTCACTCAATCCGGTGGATTTGGCACCGCCGTCAATGGCTTGGCGCTCGACATTGCCAATGACACGCTCTACTACTCCGTGTCCGCAGGAGGATCCAGTGCCATTTGGCGTGCGGATCTGGATGGCTCCAATACCAGCGAGTTGACCGACTCTGGCGTGGATGATCCAGATGGACTGGCGATCGATCACGTCAACGGAAAGCTTTACTGGACCAATTCCGGGGCACCTGACATTTCCATGTCCGACCTGGATGGCAGCAACGTAACCAATCTCGGCATCGGCGGTTTGGACACTCCCAAGGGAATCAGTTTGGGATCGTCACAAACCAACGAAGCCCCGATTTCACTTGGTTTTCAACCCAACGAGATTGTTGAGAACACAAACACCGCTTCTGGGTTGAGCGTCGGCCAGTTGTCTGCCATCGATGCAAATGAGAATGAAACCTTCACGTACTCCGTCGTGGGTGGACCGGACGCGGCAAAGTTCTCGATTGGTGGTGGCAACTCCGATGAATTGATTTTGACCGACGGAGTGCTGGATTACGAAAACCAATCGTCGTACATCGTCGTTGTGAATGTCTCTGATTCCGAGGGCAACATCACGACGCAAACCCTCACGCTACGTGTTCAAAACCAATCCGAACTCGACGGTCTGTGGTTCAGCACGGACAAAGACGTGTCGGAGTCGATCGTCACTGGATTGCCCAATTGGGGTGAGGACCAGGTCGTCCAAATTAGCGATCCAACATTGACAATGGATGGCAACGGAGGCACCACATCCGGAGCCGCCTCCACGATCGGTTTCCGTCTGGAAAATTTCATCAGTGAAACTGATGTCGGCATCGCCGGCATGCATGCCGTCTGGTCCGGACTGAGTGTCGGTTCGGGAGCCAACAGCTTTGAGTTGTTGGCGGGCGACCTGATCTTTTCGATCGACAAGAGCGGCATCGATTTTTCGAGTGCCACCGAACCCGACAAGGAATTCGACCGGGAAGACGTGATCGTGTTTCGAGCATCCACGCCAGGCGACTATTCCGCTGGTGACTTCTTTCTCTTGCTCGAAGATCCGTTCGGAGGAGATGATATCCAAGGGATTTCGCTGGTCGAAGGTGTCAATGGCGTCACGGTCGGGGACACAACGCTCAGCCAGGGAACCTTCCTCTTCACGCGTTCGGGTAGCGAAGACGATCGAGTCTACACCTACACGGCTGACACTGTCGGTGAATCCAACACTTTCGGAACCGAAGCAATCCTGATCGAAGGCGATGACTCCGTCGAAAACAACAACGGCGGGAACCTAGACTTCAACCAAGAGATCGCTGGCCTGCATCTCGTTGAATCCAACACAACGATTGGCGGAGTCGCCCTCAACGCTGGCGATCTTCTGATTTCAGTGCATGCAGGAGGAGAAGCTTCGACCACGATCGGTGGTGTGACGGGGACAAACCAAGACGTCTTTCGGCTAACCATGACATCCACCCGAATCGGCGGAAACGCATCCGTCGCCTCCGTGGAATTGTTATTCGATGGAACGGACATCGGGCTGAACCAATTCGACGATCAAGAAATCAACTCGCTCACCTTCGTGGAAGGAACCAGCCCAAACACGCCCGTCAGCGCGATCACAGACATCGACATGGACGCTGACAATGTCGATGAAGATGCCAGCATCGGCGACACCGTCGGCATCCAGGTTTCGGCAACCGACTCCGATGGAGAAACGGTGACTTACAGCTTGGTGAGCGACCCCGATTCCAAGTTTACAATTGATTCCAGCACCGGGATTGTCACTCTCGCAGCAACACTCGATTACGACACCGCCAACCAACATAGCTTCACGGTTCGTGCCACCAGCGAAGACAGCTCCTACACCGAAGAGACATTCACGGTCGACGTCAATCAACTGAATTCGGCCCCGTCCTTTTCCATCACCCCTGTACTGGCTTCCATTGCTGAAAACGCCGATCTGACCGGTGGTGTGCACGTTGCAAACATCACGCTCAATGATGATGGACAGGGAACCAACACGTTCAACCTACTCGGCACCGACGCCGCCTACTTTGAACTTCGAGACTCCGATACGAAGTTGTATCTGAAGGAGGGTGTGTCGCTCGACTTCGACACAAAGAGCACCTTGAATGTTTCGGTGTCGGTGGATGACTCCACAGTGGGCTCCTCCCCAGATGACACGGATCCGTTTTCGATCAACGTCACCGACGTGAACTCGTCACCGACGGTGAGCCTCAGTCAATCAGGGACGTCACTCTCGGAAGACACCGCGACGGGCGTGCGCATCAAAATGGCGGACATCATCGTCACCGACGATGCCACGGGAACGAATGCACTCTCTCTTTCGGGCGACGACGCAGCACTGTTCGAGATTGACGGAAACGAACTCTATTTGAAAAGCGACACGACCCTCGATTTCGAGACCGCATCGACGCTCGATGTGACAGTCAACGTGGATGACTCGTCATTCGGCGGCGGCATTGATTCCTCGACGGGATTCACGCTGACAATCACCGACGTCAACGAAGCCGCTTCGGTGAGCCTGGCCAATCAAGTCACCACGATCAGCGAAGGTGCCGACCTGTCATCCGGCATGAAGGTCGCCGACATCGTCGTCACGGATGATGCACTGGGCACGGAAACGCTTGCACTCATCGGAACCGATGCTGCCTTGTTCCGAATCGATG
>NZ_JBICHO010000492.1:0-3554 GCF_043100905.1 Rhodopirellula sp. JB055
GATCGATTATCTGGCGATGATTGCCAACCTGGCTCCGATGGTTGGGTTGCTGGGGACGGTGACCGGAATGATTTTCGCGTTTCGCCAAGTCGCTGCCACTCGCGGTGCGGCGGGGGCGGGAGATTTGGCGGAAGGAATCTATCAAGCACTGGTGACAACGGTCGGTGGTTTGCTGGTGGCGATTCCGGCACTGGCCGCCTCGGGGGTGCTTCGAAATCGAGTGGACGCGTTGCTGTCAGATGTCACAATGCATGCGGATCGAGCCTTGGCTCCGCTCCGCCGTCGTGCTGCGGCAGCATCTCGATTGGTATCCGCCAGCACACCAGGAGGCGGCCGGATTGTCGCCGTGCCACCTGCTCAAATGCCCAGCCGGAAAACCCCGCCGTCCGAACCGGATGGAACCCGATGAGTCGATTAACGGATGAATCAATGAAAAAACGGTTTTGCACCGAATCATTCGGTCGACGCGTCTTCACAGGAACGCAGGGCGTGTGGCGCCGGTTTGCTCCTGCGCTGGTGTTGAGCTTGGTCGCAACGTTGGCGATCGCGCAGCCTCCCGTCGGTGATTTGGAAAAAGTGGAGCTGCCTGTGATCAAGGCGCCAGTTGCTCCGCCTTCTGGTGAAGCGGCAGAAAAGATCCAGAAAGCTCTTCAGGGCGACGCTCCCGCACCAACGGGCGATGGGATGCTGGATGACGTGTTGAGCATCATTGAAAAGCGTGGCAGCGTGTTGGATGGGTCGGTCTTGGATTCCGAAATCGATCCGCTTTCGGATCCGGCTGATCAGCGGTCAAAGGCCTCTGGAGCTGGCAAGAATGATGTCGGTCCCTTGTCCGGTCCTGCTGCCTCGTTTCGTTTGGCTGAACAATTGTTGGCGACCGCACGAAGATTGGAGAGGGCGACTCCTTCCAAGGCAGCCGATCGGACCCCGCGAATTGTCACCCACGACGATCTCGCCAAGCCGTCGGTCGAAATGTTGCCAGTCGAGAGTTTGGTTTACCAGATGCGGTTGCGTGCGGTTGAGCTGATGAAGAGTGGTTTGGAAGCCTCCCGCGAGTAAACTCAAAGATCCCGCCTCGCCAGGGACCGAATCGCTTGTCGGTTGGTTTGATCTGTCCTGCCCCACCCTCCCCTTTCCTTCCCTGTTCGGCCTTCATGTTGCTCGCCCTTCGAAATCAACTCAAGCGACCGTTGACGCTGGTCTTCGTTTCTGTGGTCGTGTTGATCGCTGGCGCGGTTGCGGCGGACTACTTCACGGGACTGCCTGAGTCCGCCGTGGCCACTTACGTCGGACGAGATGCCTGCGTCGAGTGTCACCAAACGGAGTCGCTAGCCTTTCAAGGTTCTCATCATGATTTGGCCATGGACGTGGCAACGGATGAAACCGTGCTGGGCGATTTCAACGACGTGATCTTCGAGCATGATGGATTGCAAAACCGGCTGTTTCGTGACGGTGAACGGTTCATGATCCACACCGAAGGTCCGGATGGTGAGATGCAGGATTTCGAGGTGAAGTATGTGTTCGGAGTCGACCCGCTGCAGCAATACATGGTCGAGTTTGATCGCGATCCGAAGGCGAGTGAGGATGAGATCGGACGTTTGCAAGTTCTGCGGATCAGTTGGGACACGAATCGAAAAGAGTGGTTCTATTTGCGTCCGCCGGACGTGCCTGAAAAGCTCGAACCCGGCGATCCATTGCACTGGACGGGCGTGGCCCAACGATGGCAAACGATGTGCGCCGATTGTCACTCCACCAATCTGAAGACAAATCATGACGTCGGGACCCTGACTTATCACACGACGTTTTCTGAGATGGATGTCAGTTGCGAAGCCTGCCACGGCCCCGCCAGTCTGCATGTTGAGATGGCGCGTGGGAATTCGTTGTTCTGGGATCGGCACCATGGGTATGGGCTGGCCAAACTGAAAGGCGAAGATCCAACCGGGCAATTGGAAGCGTGTGCGCCGTGCCATAGTCGACGCAGTGTGTTGGACGCGGACTATCAAGCGGGCGATCCGTTTTGCAGTCACTTCAATTTGGAACTACTTCGCGGTGACACGTACCATGACGATGGCCAGATCAAAGACGAAGTCTATGTGTATGGATCGTTTGTGCAGAGCAAGATGTTCCACAAGGGAATCCGATGCACGGACTGTCATGACCCGCACTCTTTGGAGCTCAAGCATCCTGGTAACGAAACCTGCACCTCTTGCCATCAGCACGCAGCGGGGAAATACGACGTGCCATCGCACCATCACCATGCGGTGGGATCGGAAGGTGCGAAGTGCGTGAATTGCCACATGCCTCACACGACTTACATGGAAGTCGATCCACGCCGCGACCATAGCTTGCGAGTTCCCCGGCCGGATTTGTCCGTTTCCATCGGGACGCCGAACGCATGCAGCAGTTGCCATGTGAAGGATCAGCTTGAAAGCATCTCCGCGGACAAACGAGACTCGCTGACGCTGTACCAGGATTGGCTATTGGCCGCTTCGGAAGGCGACGAGGAGATTGCCGAAGCAATCTCGAAAACGGATCAGTGGTGCGACGAAGCTTGTGAGAAGTGGTATGGCGATAACCGTCAGACTCCGGCGCACTATGGCGAGATCTTGGCGGGACTGCGAACGGGCGACTCTGCCATCGTTTCCAAAGCACTGCGGTACGTGACACAGCCGCCCGAGATCGCTCCGGTGCTGGCTCGTGCGACAACGCTGGATGAATTGCTTCAAAACGGTCGTGGCCGAGAGGCGATCTCCGCTGCGAAAACGGTGCTGAAGGATCCGAATGAACATCCGATTCTTCGGGCGACGGCGGCGCGCGTGATGGGAGCAAGCAGTCCATCGGACGCGGTGAAAATTTTGACGCCACTGTTGAAGGATCCTTCTCGGTTGGTTCGCAGCGAAGCGACCAAGGCATTGGTTTCGTCGGGCGGCTATCAGACTCTTTCGGGAACCCGGCAGAAGCAGGCCGATGCAGCGATCGATGCGATCAAAGAGGAGCTGATGGTGGCTTCGGATCGAGCTGGTGCTCACATGGCGTGGGCCTCACTCAGTGAGCAACGTGGGGACTACTTGGAAGCGGTGCAGTCCTATGAGAACGCGATTCGGGTTCAGCCGGAAATGTCCGGTCCACGGACGAATTACGCCGCGATGCTGGATCAATTGGTGGCTGCCGCTGGTCAGTCTCGAGCGGCTCAGTCAGCGATTGTGCAATTGTTTGGTGGCAGCGGAACGCTCGATGCGTTGATGAAGCAGGCCTCTGAGAAAGCCAACCAGCTTCGCCTGGATGAACTGCCTTTGTTGGGGCGAGACGCCAAGTTGGCTTCTGAAAACGCCGACGTTCAGTACCGATACGGTTTGGCATTGTACTTGTCCGGTGATTTGCCGGCAGCGGAAAAGCAATTGCAGCGAGCCGCCGAGCTCGCACCCGACGTCGAAATCTTCTCCACCGCCTTGAAACTGCTGCGTGAACGGATGAACGAAACGGAGCAGTGACGAATTGATGGTCGTTGAAGGCCAACTGGTTCACGGGTGGCATTCGATGGTGCCGTCCCGCTT
>NZ_JBICHO010000493.1:0-3211 GCF_043100905.1 Rhodopirellula sp. JB055
GCGATTTGAGCGAGGATCCCCAGCGAGACGCCCAAAATCGCCAACGACAACATCATTTCCAACAACGAAAAACCGCGACGCATCAGAGCGTCCGATCGGCGAATCGATGCAGGGTCAATAACAGAAGCATTCACGGAGTCACCTCCACACTGGCGTCGCCCGTCAAACCACGCAGCAAAACGGCTCCTGAACCAGCTTCCACATGACTTAGCGTGATCCTCGCGTTGCTCGTCTGACCGGTGGGGTAAAAGTAGACTGGCGGGAAATCGTTCGAGGCGGTCAGGACGACTTCTCCATCGGTGTCCGGCACCGTCGCAGTGGTCGACTCCGCCGCGTTGATCAACAACGTCGCCGCTTCCGTGCTGCTTTGTCCGCCGACCGGCGAAGTCAGCACGCTAGTGATCGTCACCCCTTCGGGCATTTCAATCACACGTGCATCGGCCTGGACCGGCGCGACCGCGGTGGCATCTAAAGTCTGAGAGGCTCCCGACAACAATGACGACTGCGAACCCGTTTGGTCTGTCGCTTGGACGGCGTCAGCGGATGAGTTCAATGGAGAAACAATCCACGCATTGGATTGGTTGGCTCCCGACGCGTCCACATAATTCGGCTCCGCAGGACGCAAAACCATCACACGCCCATCTCGCATGGCTCGCACGCGAAGCCGCGTCATTTCAGCGGCAAGCTGATCGGCTCCGCGAACCAAACGGCGATCCGACAAAAGGGCTCCCGCTGTGGGAATGACCACGGCCGCGATGGCGGCAAACACGGCCATCGCGAGCAACAGCTCCAACAACGTGAAAGCAGCGTTTGCAGCCAACCCACCACTGGAACCTGAGTGATGATCCTCACGAAACGAAAGCGTCATGGCAATCAGCCTGACACGATGATGTCATCATCCGTGTTGACTTGACCGTCGATTCCGCCACTGCGGATCTCAAACGTGTTTCCATTCACGCTGTAAGTCAATGCGTTGCCCCAAGCGTCCATCGGAATTTCCGTGATGATCGGAGCAACCCATTTGGCTTTCTTGGCCGAGTCGCTCGGTCCGTCGCGAAGTTGCTCCAGCGTTTCCGGCAGCGAATTCATCCGGATCTGATACATCTGAATGTTGCTCTTGAGCGAGTTGAGCTGAGTCATCGTCGCGTTCACGTTCGCTTCGGCTTGGGCACCGGTGATGTTCACCAGCACGATCCCGCCGATCACGACCAAGATCGAGAGCACCAACAGCAGTTCCAACAACGTGAAGCCGGCACGAGCAGCGGAAGCCGAACGGCGGGCGAGCGGGCGAGCCAAGGTCACGCGTTGGCGTTGAGGTCGACGAGCCACGCAATGGCGATCAGTGAGCGTCATGAATCGAAACATTCTGCAAGGGTGGGAAGTTGGGAAGGGCGCCCATTCGCTTGAATCCGTTGATCGGCTGGCAGTTTCACCATCCGCGGGCAGGGCGTTCTTCCAAGCGTACATTGAAATGAACCCCAAGCCAGCCCCGAAGTTTCGGAGAATGCTCTTCGAACAACGAATTGCCGCGGTCCGCCAACGTTCCCCCACCCAAACATGACGCTTGGCCTTCCGCCCCGACGGCTGAACCAGGCCCTCGCCCTTGGCGAGCTGCGAACCCCGAAAACCGGGCCCCGAAAACCGAGCCCCGCCACGCAACCTCAGGCCCCATCCCCCCCCCTTTCCCCCCTGTTCAAAACGAACCAGGCCGTGGGAAATCCGAGGAGTCGGCATGCCGCCAATCCAAGCTCCGAGCGTGCCTCTCGGACACTCCACGATGGATTGAGAGCAGGACGCGACTTCTATTTACGTGCCTCACGAGTCCATCCAGGGAATTTGTTCGTTTGGTTTGCAACGGTTGTAACGACGAATTGCCAGAATTTCTGTCCAGTTTCTCGACGCCGAGTTGACAGTCCAATTATCTTCATACGTCCGGCTGGCCCCCGTTGCGCTCCCGCAGAGGGCGGAATGGGTGTGCGTGTGCCTGCATAGAACGACATTTTTTAAACTTTTCATTTGATATTTCGATTCGCTTCGCCGTCACGGTGACCGTGGCCGAATCCCTTCATTCTTCGAGTTTCTCATGACGCTTCGCCGCTTTCAGACCATGTTGGGCAACGCCGTTTCAGACACTTCGTCCCCGTCGGGCCGAAGCACGAAGGGCCAACGTTATTCCAAATCACGACGAGCCCGCAGCGAACGCCGAAGCAAATTGCAAACCGCTGACCGCCGCCTGAACCACGAAACGCTGGAAAAAAGAGAACTCCTGGCCGCAGAAGTCGTAGCAATCCGCCCGGACGCGGGCGCGTTGATCTCGGATGGTGACACCCTCCGCAACACGCCCCGAGAAATCAACTTGCTGTTCAACGGCAACGCGAATTTGGTGGAAAGCACCATCGATGGAAACATTCGTTTGGTCCGCGCCGGTGGCGATGGCACGTTCGGCGACGGCAACGAAGTGGAGGTTTCGCTGGGCTACTTGGGGCTCGAGACCCCCGGCGACACATCCCTGGAAGGTCGCCAACGAATTGTCATGCGTCCGGCCAGCAATGCGATCCACAACGCCACCGATCCATCGGCATCACTGCCAGACGACACCTACCGCATCGAGATCACAGCGAGCCTAGAAAGCGAAGAAGCAAGCGGCAATGTGGCCTTCAACGGAGGCGTCGATTTTGCCTCCACCTTCACATTGGATCGAGCAGCACAGGTGACGGCTGTCGTTCCTCAACCTGTGGAACGAACCAACACCTCTCCTTTGGATCCCCAAGGTTCGGTGGCACAACGCTTGGATGTCATCGAAGTCTACTTTGATGACCAAACTTTGGATCTGAACGACGCCCAAGACGAGACGCTTTATCGCTTGATCGACATGGACGATGAAACGGCTCCACCAATGCAGCCACAAACAGCTCTCTATGACATCGTTACCAACAAGGTGACCCTAACGTTTGGCAGCAACTTGCCGGAAGGAAATTTCCGACTGGACCTTGGTGAGGAATTCATTGCACAAGGTCCAATGGTGATAGGAGATGGCACCGACGACTCCAACTCCAGCGTCGATTCCCCTACCGAAGAAGCTACGAATCTGGGAATCCTTTCTCAAGATGGAATCCGTGTTTCCTCACAATTGACCGGCCAGGATATTGCGATCCCTCCTTACGTTGGATCTCAGGATGAACCTGGCCATCGCCAGATACAACGTGAAGCT
>NZ_JBICHO010000494.1:0-3552 GCF_043100905.1 Rhodopirellula sp. JB055
CGTTGGGCAATGCCCAAAACATCGAGGATCAAAGCAACACTCCCATCACCAAGAATGGTTGCTCCCGAATAGACGGCGATGTCTTTGATTTGATGACTCAGCGGTTTGACAACGATTTCTTCTGTTTCGTTGATGCGGTCCACGATCAGTCCGAACTGTTGGTCATCAGCTCTCAATACGACGATGTTGATCGCAGAATTCTCTTGGTTTTCCGACTGATCAGGCGTGGATTTTCCCAAGATGCTACGAAGATCAACCAACGGGAGCAGTTGCCCACGAAGGCGATAAACAGGAGCATTTTGAATGCGTTCGATCTTGGAAGTCGCGTTTTCGCCTTCCAGTCGCACAAGCTCCATAAGGTTGACTTGTGGGATGGCAAATCGATTGTCCGCGCACTTGACCAATAGGGCCGGAATGATCGCCAAGGTCAGCGGGATCTTGATGCGAATCGTTGTCCCCAACCCTGCATGACTTTCTAAGTCAAGCGTTCCACCGATCTTTTCGATGTTTGTTTTCACAACATCCATACCGACGCCGCGTCCCGACACGTTGGACACTTTCTCGGCCGTTGAAAAACCGGGTGCAAAGATCAGATTGCAAACCGATTGCTCATCCATCGCTTGAGCTTGCTGCTCGGTAATGATCGACTTTTCAATCGCCTTGGACCGAATACGTTCCACATTCAGCCCCGCTCCGTCGTCAACGATTTCAATGTTGACTTGCCCGCCTTCGTGAAAGGCGCGAAGCATGAGACAACCTTCGCGGTTCTTACCAAACTTTTCTCGAACGTCGGCAGGCTCGATTCCATGATCGACCGTGTTGCGAACCAGGTGGGTCAATGGGTCCTTGATTGCTTCGATAATCGTTTTGTCGAGCTCCGTTTCCTTGCCTTGCATCTCGATACGAACCTGCTTTTCGCAGATTTTGGCAAGGTCACGAACCAGACGAGGAAACTTGCTCCACACATTCCCAATGGGTTGCATGCGTGTTTTCATCACGCCTTCTTGCAACTCGCTTGTAATCAAATTCAATCGCTGAGAGGTCGTGCTGTATTCGTTGTCATCAAACCGTTCTGCGAACTGAAGCATTTGATTGCGAGCCAGGACGAGTTCACCGACCTGGTTCATCAGTGTGTCCAACAGACCAACGTCAACCCGGATGGACGTTTCAGCGGGGGATGAATCGCTGCTTAGGCTTCCCTGGGATTTGCTGGGTTCCGGCTTCTTCACCGGCTTGGTGTTTGGAGAGACCGGAGCGTTCGCCGATGGCTCCTTGGACGTTGTGTCGTCTGCTTTAGCAGCCTCCTCCTTGACGAGGCCTTCCACCTTTTGCGTCGTGTCATCCAAAAGTTCTTCGGATTCCTTGGCCACCTGCTCACCATCCCGGCTGTCGGGTTGTTCAGGTTGCGTTTCAGCGCTGGAGGCATTCTCGTCTGCAGTGGAACTCGCGGCACCAGATAGAATTTGATCGAGTGCTGCGATTTTGTCTGTCACATCCATGTCATTGCTGACGTCGATGCAGTCGAGCAACTCTTTCAAACCATCGGTCGCAGATAACAATGTGCTGACGACATCGATGGTGGGGATCACTTCCTGGTTGCGAATTTTGTTGAGCACCTCCTCTTCGCGATGCGCCAGGGATTCCAACACAGGCAAGCCTAAGAATCCGGCTGCACCTTTAATGGAGTGAATCGCACGGAAGACATGATTAACGAGATCGAGGTCAACATCCTCACCCTGGATCTCCATGGTCAAGAAGTCTTTCTCGATGTCACCAAGATGCTCTTGAGACTCAATGACGAATTCGTTGATCAGCTCTGCGTCTTCAATATTCACGGTGCTGTTTCGGTCCCGGTAGATAAATCTGTTGAGTGCAATCGCAGAAGCCATTCACTCCGGATGTGGCTTTCCTGCAAGACGGATGCATTACCAGTTATGTAACTCGCGGAAAGACTGCGGGTCGGGAAGAATTGATCGGCGTCCTCTCGTTGAACGGTTGTTTCCCAACTTTGCGTGGTCTTGGATCATCATCGAATGGTTTGCTGTTAGGCTGAACGATTCGGAACCGTCCAAACCGATCAGAGCGAGTTCGATAGAGGGCGCAATACTCGCATTCCGCACACGCACAACCTGAGCAGCCGCGGAAGCACAGTGCGCCTTCGCCTCTTACTTTCAGGCAGCTATTTCGTTTCACATGAAGGCCCCCGATCGTATTGCGACGCCTAGCCGATTTGGTTGGCCTACCCAAGCCGCTTTGTCCCGCGGGAAACCGCAAAGCGGTGATTGAGATCGTTCAAAGAGCCGATTCGTTCTGAAGGAGCTGAAACAACGGACTTCGAATTTCCATTTCGAAACGCGGATGTTGCAATGAACAACCAGATGACAGTGGGCGATGCGGCAGCAAGATTTGGTGTCAGCACATCGACGTTCAAGAGATTGTGTGAGCGATATGAAGTTGAACTGAATCGCACACCGGGCGGCCACCGACGTATCTCGATGTCATCATTGGAATCTCTATCCCAACGAATTGGGCTGGGCGGTGTCGGCAAGTGTGGGCCCAAGGGAGCCGACGAGATCCTTCAGTCTGATCGCATTGTCGAATTACTGCGATCCCGAGAGGCAGGCGTATTGCGGACGAAGGTGTTGGCTGCTTGCGATGCCCCATCAGACATTGCAACGATCCTCGATCAATCGCTTGCTCCAGCGATGTGGCGAGTTGGAACCATGTGGCAACGGGGAGAGCTTCAATCGTTCGAGGCCAACGTGTGCGCGGACACGATGCTTCGCTGCATCTATCTGCTTGAACCGCACTTTCAAACGTACACCTCTGAATCAATGAAAGCGGTGGGGGGAAGCTTGCATCAAGGGTGCGACACGGTCGCGTCGAAGATGGTTTCGTTGTGCTTGAACAGCATCGGTATCGACGCGATCGATTTGGGACCTCGCGTGCCAGCGGATGAGATGGCTGCAGCAGCTCATGCCTTGGACACTTGTTTGGTTTGGTGCAATTCCACGCATTGGGACAGCCAATCCGATGCCATCTCGCAACACTTGTTGTTGCGACGGCTGATGCCCGTTGAAAGCCACCTTTTGATTGGCGGCGGAGGTTTGTCCGTGTCCGCACAACAAGCCTTGGAGGGTTGCCGTTATCTCGAGACACTCACGGACATGATCGATTTTGTGAAAACGGTTCTATTGGACGAAGAACCTCAACGCAACACACTCTTTTCTACAACGCTCACATGGTAGAAGTCCATTCTCAGGAATCGAGAGTGCCGTGCCGATCGAGATCCGCTGAACGCGAGCGATCTTTGGTCGACCATCGAGTTGCCCTCCCGCTTGTGCATCGGCGACCTCGGCCAGACTTTTTGTGAAGAATCTTGAAGCCCGCATGAGGACAAGGTCAATTTCTGAAGCGAAGCCACCCCTGTGTCTGTTTTTCTTCGATTTGGTCTTGATTGTGTGGGTGATCAAACTGTTGATTGGTACCTTTCCAAGATCGAAAGATCTGCCGTGGGTGGCTAGCCGGTGGTTTATCGGTGACGAACCGGGC
>NZ_JBICHO010000495.1:0-8886 GCF_043100905.1 Rhodopirellula sp. JB055
CCACGGATCAGCGGCAACCACCATAGCGACGCCACATCAACAAGCACGTTTCTCATGGAGTCGTTCGGTTCCGAATCAGACATCGTTGATTTCCCTTGACTTGAAGTTAAATGAACACGGCATGGCAGCGTCAGCCCTGGAGACGTGAACACGCACGCAATGTTGCTGCACCGTCTGGGCTCATCTTCGCACTTTCGGTGAGCCAATCCAACCAAGCCCCATGGAGATTTTCATGGTGCACGCTCACTGCCTGCGCCAAGTGTCGTGATCGCCACCAAAACTTCATTGATTCCCAACGTCGCATTCTTCCCCAATCGCGGAGCAGGGCAGGGCACATGGAGTAGCCGAAGAGTGAATCGCACCCCACAATGACAGCGGATCAAGTGCCGCGGTTTCAATTCAGACCGAAACGGCTGCACCCTAACCCGCTAAACCCTACGAGCGTTCAACGATGAGAACGCGTCCACCAACGGAGCGTGCATGATGGAGTCCCCCACCCACCCGCGAATACGATTTGCTCATCGAATTGCGATGACTGCCACGATTGCCGTGGCCGTGTGGACACACCCCGCTTCGGCTCAGTTGGCCGAGGAACAAACGATCCAGGCCTCAGCCGCCGTTCTCAACGAAACCATGTCGACAACACTGAGCAAAATCCCCGCTCAGATGCTTCAGGACTGCCACGGTGTCGCGATCGTTCCCAACGTGATCAAAGGCAGCTTCATTGTCGGTGCTCGGCATGGCAAAGGGTTGCTATTCATTCGTGATCCCGACGGCACTTGGCACGCTCCCGTGTTCATCACCTTGACCGGGGGCAATGTGGGTTGGCAAGTTGGTGTGCAGGCCTCCGATATCATCCTCGTTTTCAAAACGGCTCGCAGTGTCCAAGGCATCCTCTCAGGTAAACTGACTCTGGGCGGTGACGCCTCCGCAGCAGCCGGACCAGTCGGACGACAAGCCGCCGTGGCAACCGATGGACAACTGCAAGCCGAGATCTACACCTACTCACGCAGCCGAGGCTTGTTCGCGGGAGTCTCCATCGACGGGACCGTCTTGCGGGTCGATCAAGTCGCGACGGGCACGTATTACCAAAGCCCCGCCCCGGGTCAACCGGTGGTCATCCCAGCCTCCGCCGCGCAGTTGACTCAAACCGTCGCTCGTTACGCTGGCCAACAAGTGCAGGTCACGCCTCCCGAATCGCAGTCCAAATTTGCGGAACAGTACCGCAGCAATCGTCCCGCCGTGCTGCAGGATCAGTTGCTGCAAATTGCTCCCGAGTTGTTCAAGTTATTGGATCCTCAGTGGACCGCCCACCTGGCTCTTCCGCTGTCCGCCAACCCTAACCAAGCCCCCGATCCAAATGCCTTGGCCACCGCAGTGGAACGTTACGACCAAGTCGCCAACGACCCGCAATACGCATCCTTGTCCAGCCGCCCTGAATTCCAATCGGTCTATAGCCTTCTGAAGCACTATCAGCACGCACTGACACCCAACGCCCAAACGATCCAGCTCCCACCTCCTCCGGGCAATCGTTGATTATCCTGGCAGACGCGTACCATCCCCACTCCCTCGTGTCCCCAATAGAACGATCGAATGCGTTTTCTTCTACTTCTACTCACATGTCTGCCACTCGCCGTTGCATCTGCCGACGATACGCGCCCCAACATCGTGTTGATCATGGCCGATGACATTGGAATCGAGGGACTGGGATGCTACGGCGGCGTTTCCTACCAAACGCCTGCACTGGATCAATTGGCCAGTGATGGCGTGCGGTTCACCCACGCGTACTCCCAACCATTGTGCACCCCGACCCGAGTTCAACTCATGTCGGGCAAGTACAACCATCGCAATTGGAAGACCTTTGGAATCCTCGATCCAAGCGTGAAGACCTTTGGTCACCGAATGAAGGAAGAGGGTTACGCGACGGCGATCTTTGGCAAATGGCAATTGCAATCGTACGACCCACCCGGGTACCCCGGTGCCGATGAACGCCGCGGAACAGGCATGCACCCCAAGGACGCGGGTTTTGACCAGTACGCATTGTTCCATGCCTTGCACACCGAAGACAAAGGCTCTCGCTACGCCAACCCAACCATGCTGGAAGGCGAAGCAGGGCAGGGCGGTAAGCTGAAAACTTACACGGGTCAATTTGGCGAAGACATCTGGGTCGAGAAAACGATCGACTTCCTCAAACAAGACCGCGCCGAACCCGCCTTCGTTTATTACCCAATGGCGCTGCCGCACTGGCCGTTCGTGCCAACGCCAATCAGCGATGATTGGGATCCGTCGCAACCGGTCGTGGAGCAACTGAAGTACTTCCAGGACATGGTCGAGTACATGGACGTGGCGGTTGGAAACTTGATCAACGGCCTGCAGGCCAACGGTTTGCGAGAGAACACCATTGTCATTTTCTACGGCGACAACGGGACGCACCTGAAAGTGGTCTCCAAGCTCGCCGACGGTCGGTCCATCCAAGGCGGCAAAGGCCTGACCAAGCAAACCGGCATTCACGTTCCGTTGATCGTATCCTGGCCAGACCACATTCAGCCCGCCGTGAGCGACAAGCTGATCGATGCATCAGATTTCTATCCAACGCTGATTGAGTTGGCGGGTGGCGAAGTAGCAGAAGATCCAACGATGGACGGAATCAGCTTCGCCCCGGAGTTGTTTGGCAAACAGGGACGGGAAAAAACGTCTCTGTTCTTCTGGTACGACCCTCGCCCCGGCGAAGACAAATCGCAGTTCACCCGCGAAGTGTTCGCACTCAACCGATCCTACAAGTACTTTCGCGATGGCCGTCTGTTTCGTTTAACAGATCGCCCGCTCGAAGAAATCGCCATCGATCTGGATCATGCCACCGAGCACGATCGAGCCGCAATGAAAGAGCTTCAACAACGAATCACCGAGGCGATGGCGGGAGTCGACGAACCACCATTGCTGGATGCCACCGGTCAACCAATCGCCCGGTGAATTCCACGGTTGTGTCACAGCGACTTCCGTCGCGACGTGATGTCCGCGAAGTCGCACTTCGACTGCAGCGGAACAACCTGAGACGCGCAACACTCCTTGGTGTTTGGAATGCGTTACAATTCGGGATTCCTGCCTGACTCCCTGCCTTCCACCCCACCTGCAGAGGTCGCTCCATGCGTCCGATCGTTCAGATTTCGTTGGACCTGACTAATATCGATGAAGCCTTGGAAACTGCCGAACTTGCCATGCGAGCTGGCGTGGATTGGTTGGAAGCGGGAACGCCTTTGATTCTTGCCGAAGGCTTGCACGGCGTGCGTGAACTTCGCGCCGCGTTTCCCCAAACGCCAATCGTCGCCGATCTCAAAACGATGGACGGCGGGTACCTGGAAGCGGAGATGATGGCCAATGCCGGCGCGACCCATGTCGTCGTGATGGCCCGGGCTCACGAAGAAACGATTCGCTGCGTCGTCAAAGCGGGGGCTGACTTTGGGTGCCAAGTCATGGGCGACAACATGGTCAGCGAAGACATGGTCGCTGGTGCCAAGCGTCTTGAAGACCTGGGATGCGGATTCGTCATTCACCACATCGGATACGACGAACGGCGAGGCATCGCGGCTCGAGGCGATCGCATGCCAAGCCCGCTCGATCAATTGCGTGATGTCGTGGAAGCGGTCGAGGTTCCCGTTCAAGCCGTTGGTGGTTTGTCGATTGAACAAGCCATCGAGTGTCCCAAGTACGGCGCCCCTTTGGTGGTTTTGGGTGCGCCTCTGACGATCGACGCCGACGCGTTCCGAACCGCTGACGGCGACCTGGAATCTTCATTGCGAATGATCTGCGATGCCGTGCATGCGCAAAACGTCGTCTAACAGCGACTGCGCCGAAAAGCTCTCTGTCATAACCCGCATCGTGTGCGTGGGATGCGGTTGCCCCGAATTCCTCGCGCCTGCTCTCAGATTATCAGACGTTCCGACTCTTTTTCACTTCGTCAAACAACAGGCCAAACGATGCAATCCGCCGCGGTGGTGAACTACGCTCCGGAACCGAATTCCGTCGAAATTCGCGAAGTTGATCGCCCGGAGATTGGCTCGGAGGATGTCTTGCTGGAAGTCTCCCATGTCGGCGTCTGCGGCAGCGATCTTCATCAATGGACCGCACACCATTCTTGGCCGGTGAACTACCCCGTGGTTTTAGGCCACGAATTTGGCGGACACGTCGTGGAAACTGGAAACGACGTGGAGGGCTGGAACGAGGGCGATCGCGTGGTCAGCGAAACGGCGGCGATCATCGATTCCAACAACCCCATGACGCGGCGTGGCCTCTACAACTTGGACCCAACCCGCAAAGGGTTTGGCTACGGAGTCAACGGGGCAATGACTCGCTACGTTCGCGTTCCCTCCCGTATTCTGCATCGCGTCCCCGACTCACTCGCGTTTGAACACGCTTGTCTGACCGAACCATGCTGCGTCGCCTACAACGCCGTCGTTCGCAACGCGCGCATTGAACCGGGTGATCGGGTCATCGTGATGGGCCCCGGGACCATCGGCATTCTGTGCGCCGCCATGGCCCGACTTTGCGGTGCCGAGGTGGCTCTGGTTGGTCTGGAATCCGACCGGCATCGATTGAACATCGCCGAAGAAAACTACGGCTGCCAAGGCATCGTCGGTGATCCCACGCCCTGGGCCAACGAGCGTGATGGAATGGGATGCGACGGCGTGATCGATGCCGCCGGATCCAGCGTCACGCTTGAAATCGCCATGCGAGTTGTCCGTCCTGCAGGATGGATCAGCAAAGTCGGCTGGGGTCCACAACCGCTCGGATACAACTTGGATCCGCTGGTACAAAAGAACGTGACTTTGCAAGGAAGCTTCAGCCACAATTGGCCAATCTGGGAACGCGTCTTGGCTTTGCTCACAAGCAGACAACTGAACGTCGCACCGATCATCGGAGGCATCTGGCCAATCGATCAGTGGCAGACCGCTTTCGAAAAAATGCACCGCGGCGAGGTCGTCAAATCAGTGCTCCAACCCATTTAATTCCTGGTGGCATGGGCTTCCAGCCTGTGAAGCACACACGGGCTGGAAGCCTATGCCACTTTTCCTCCAAACGACAGCAGTCCCGACCATGCCTCAACTGGCCGCGTTTCCCAAAGCCTACATGACCGCGTTGTGCAAAGACGGTTCGATGAAGCTGGCCGAGTGGTTTGAGCTTGCCTCGACGCTGGATGTTCAAGGCCTGGAGTTCTACGCGGGTTTTCTAGAACTGGAAGACCCAAGCTACTGGCCCACGCTTCGCCAGCAAGTTGAAGACCTCGGGATGGTCATCCCCATGCTGTGTTGCTCGCCCGATTTCACGCACCCAGACCAAGCCTTCCGTGACGCACAAATCCAGCAACAACGACGTTGGATCGAGATGACTGAATCGCTTGGTGGCAGCTACTGCCGCGTGCTCAGTGGCCAACGACGGCCCGATCTTTCCATCGAAGATGGCATCAAGTTGGCCGCCGACTGCATCACCCAGTGCCTCCCCTACGCTGCCGATCGCGGCATCACGCTGATCCTCGAGAACCACTACAAAGATGACTTCTGGGAGTACCCTGAGTTCGCGCAATCCATGGATGTGTTCTGTGATTTGGTGGATGCCATCGACCATCCGAACTTCGGCGTCAACTACGATCCTAGCAACGCGTTCTTAGCCGGCGACGACCCGCTGGAGCTACTTCGCCGCGTGTCT
This sequence comes from Rhodopirellula sp. JB055, assembly GCF_043100905.1. Lineage (NCBI taxonomy): Bacteria > Pseudomonadati > Planctomycetota > Planctomycetia > Pirellulales > Pirellulaceae > Rhodopirellula > Rhodopirellula sp. JB055. Next base: position 5,701 of record NZ_JBICHO010000495.1, read on the forward strand.
CACCGCGTCGTCACCATGCATGCCAGCGACCGCTTTCTGATCGAAGGCACGCTGGAAGACCTCCGCGCTGAAGAAGGCGGATCGGTCGGTTACGCTCAAAGACTCCGCCATGGTGAAATCGGCAAAGGCCTGAATGACTATGATGCCATCTTTCGAGAACTGAAATCCAAAGGATTTGATTCCTGGATTAGCATCGAAGATGGTGTGGATGGAATCGACCAACTTCGCCGCAGCGCCGATTTACTGCGTGACAAAATCGCGGAACATTGGAACTGTCAGCACTGAAACCGACACTTCATTCCTCGCTTGCCCCCTACAAAAGCACACCACTTATGCCCCACCACAGGACCACAGACTCACCCTTTAGCAAACGCAAACCATGGCACCGATTCACACTCGCTGTCACGACCTTTGTGCTCCTGATCAGTGTTTTCTCTCAACCAATCTTCGCGGATCAAGCGGACATCGATGCGCTCGCCAAGTCTCGCATTGCGGTGATCGGTGACAGCATCACACAAGCCGGACATTACGTTTCGTTCTTGTCTTATCAACTGCATACCCAATCCCCCGGTCGCAGTTTTGACATTTACCCGTTGGGACTGTCCAGCGAAACCGTTTCCGGGCTAAGCGAAGACGGACACGCAGGTGGTAAGTTTCCGCGTCCCTGTTTGTTCGAACGATTCGAGCGTTTGCTAACCAAAGTCAAACCAGACGTCCTCATCGCTTGCTACGGCATGAACGACGGAATCTACCAACCGCTTTCCGACGCTCGATTCGCTGCATTCCAAAACGGCATCCGTTCGATGATCGATCAAGCCAAGCAAGCCGGCGTGAAAGAGATTTATCTCGTCACACCACCCATCTACGATTACCAGCCGGCCGACGACTCGTTTAACTACGACACCGTGCTCAGCGCCTACGCACGTTGGGAGATGGAACTGGACCTTCCCGGCGTCACCGTCATCGACTTGCACACCGCGATGCGGGCCGCCAGGAAAGAACGTGACCGCCCCTTTGCAAAAGACAAGGTGCATCCCAACGAGGAGGGACATTGGCTGATGTCCCAAACCATCGCATCGGGATTGGGTGTCAGTGAGACGACCAAGACGCTGGCAGAAGTGAAAGCCGATCCCGTGTACGCGTCGATCGATGCGATTCGCAACCTTCGTTGGAAAGCTTGGATGAACCACATCGGTTACACGCGAGAAAAGACCTACCCACCACAACCGCTCGGTGACACCGAAGCACTGGCTGCAAAACAACAAGAGATGCTTCTCAAGCTTCTCCAGCAATGAGAGCATGCAAACCAGTCGCGGAGCGACGGAAGCCGGCTCCGAATCGAAAACACCTGTCGCCGCTTCGCGGCTTGTCCGGTTCTGCGTTGCCGCTCGAAACCTCGGGTTGAAACCCGAGGCTATCCACTGTCACCGCTCCGCGGTTGAACTCTCGAACCATCCCGACAAAGTCGCGGAGCGACGGAAGCCGTCAGCCTTGGGTTTCAACCCAAGGTCACCAACGCCTCCCAGCACGCCCCCAGTCGCGGAGCGACGACAGCCGCCCCCGAATCGAAAACACCTGTCCCCGCTCCGCCGTTTGTGCGATTCGGTGTTACCGCTCGAAACCCGAGGCGATCCACTGTTACCGCTCCGCAGTTCAGCAGACGTCCACAAAAACCCCGCGTGGTCCAGCATTCAAGATCGGCGTTGATTCCAATGTCACTTGGCGTTCCCAATCGCTATGAATGTGCCCGCAAACCGCGAACCGGGGCTTCTTCACCAGGACCGTTTCGCGAATGCTTTGGCTCCCGCGAATTTTGCCGGCGCTGTCGTGGTCGACCGTGTCTAGCGCGGGGGAATGCGTGATCAAGATCGCCCCTTCGGGACACCCCGCCAGCATTTCGGTGGCTTGGTCTTCATCCAAGTCGTAGCTCCAAGCTCCAAACGGCGTCACTGGGATTCCGCCGCCCACGCCCCACACCGGGACGGAACCGCCATGCAGCTCGATCTCGCATCCCTCGCCATGCAACACAATCGCGGATTTCCAATTCGCGGTCGCCTCACGCAGTTCCTCCACCGTCTCCCCGTTGCCAGGAACCAACACCGTGGGCCGCGTGATCGCTTGCAGGATATCCAGCGTGTCAGCCAACCCTTCGTGTCGGTTGGCAAAGTCACCGGCACCGAGAACCAAGTCCGCTTGATCGGCAAGTTCCACCAACCGCTTGGCGGCGAACTGGTCACGATGCAGGTCACTGAAACAAAGTACGCGGATGGTCATCGGTTGAACTTGTTAAGAAATACAGGAAGAAAGAGACCGGTGAACGCCACACGCCTCAGCATTGCGGGTTGTGACTTGCCCCGGCACCGGCAATTGCTGCCGTAAAGGGCGAGGCCACGAATCCTTTGGCAGGACTCATCGCTTCGTCCACTACGACACCCCGACACGCATTGATCGAACGTTGCTAAGTCGCGTTGGCCATGTCGGTCAATTGAATCGTCGCACGGGACTGTTCCTTTTCAAGATACGTGCGTCCGAATTTCACGTTGACGTGATCCCAAGGGAGTTTGTCCATCATTTCGTACTTCTGATGCACCTGTTGTTCAACATCAATTCCCGCATCCTCGATCGCTTGCCACCAACGTTCTGCGTCGAGGTGTTCGGTCCAACCATCCATGCGAGCCCCACGTTCCCATGCCAGACGGATTGCTTTCCCTGTCCGGCGGTCGCCACGACTGATCACGCCTTCTAACAAGCTCGTTTCAATGTCGTGGCACTTGATATTCACGCTGCGAATTTTGCGGCGCTTCCAGAGATAGTCGTGCGCCCAGCGAAAATATTCGCGCGACTGCATCCCATTCCATTGATACGGCGTGTGCGACTTTGGGACAAAGTTTGAAACGCTGGCCGTGACTCGTGCGTAGCGGCCGTTGACCTCTTTGCCGACTGTCGAAATGGTTTCGGCCAAGTCCACGATTCCGTCCAAATCGACTGGCCGCTCGCCAGGCAAACCGCACATGAAGTACAGCTTCACGCTTTCAAAACCATTCTGAAAAGCCGACCGGCATCCCTCGATCAAATCGCTGTTCTTGATCTTCTTGCGGATCTGTTGCCGCATGTCGTCGCGAGCCACTTCGGGTGCCAGTGTCAGCGATTTACGCCGTGTGCTACCCAGCAATTCGGGTAGTGTTC
>NZ_JBICHO010000496.1:0-4640 GCF_043100905.1 Rhodopirellula sp. JB055
CGGCGATCTTGGGCAGGCGGTGTGCCAGTCGGCTTTTCATCTTGTGTGCTTCGAACCGCTCGACGGGCTGACGTTCACGCCGGTTGTGGGCGATGATTTCGTCGATGCGTTTGGCAGGATCGGTGCTGAGGCGGGCGAGCAGTTGGGGATCGAGCGACACGGGGAATGGGCTTTGAGGCAGGGAATTTCGGTGATTTCGTGTCCCCGAACGTGACGCAGCAGGGCCCAAATGTCAACGGCGAGTCGTTTTGTGCCACCTGTTCAAACGATTTCCCAGCGTCCGACCATCCCATCGTCGAGGTCGACGTAGTACAGGGCTCCGTCGGGACCCTGGCTGATTGCGACGACGGCACCCGCACCGGTGGTGAACGTTTGGACGTTCGTGATCGCTCCGGTGGCGTCAACGTCGCCGTGCCGCACGATGCCTTGGCCGAGGTCGTTGAAGAACACGTCGCCGGTGTAGTCTTCGCCGTACAGACTGCCGCGATACACGTCGCCCATCACAATCGCGTTGATCCCATCGGCTTGATGGTTGAGTGCGTATTGCGACGCGGTGACGGTGATGTCTTCGGCGAAGAAGGCGATTCCTTCGGGAGTATTCGCGTAGCGGGAATTGACGAGGCTGGTTCCGCTGCCGCCTTCATAGAACGGCCATCCAAAGTTCGCACCGGCACCGGCGGAGTTGATCTCTTCCCATTGTGTCCAACCCACGTCACCGACAAACAGTCGCCCGGTGACTGGATCCACGGTCATACGGAACGGGTTGCGAAGACCGAGTTGGTAAACCTTCGAACGGTTGGCGTCAGGATCGCCATTGAAAAATGGGTTGTCGGTCAGCCCTTCGCCAGTGATCGGATCGATTCGCAAAACCTTGCCGGACAAACTGTCGATGTCCTGGACGCGGTCTGCTCGCACGTCGACTCGGTTGTAACTGGCACCGTCGCCGATCGAGACGAACAGTTCGCCATCGATGCCGAACGCCAGCGCGCCGATGGTGTGCGATTCACTGTCGCTGTTGATGAAGTCGTTGACGTAGGTTCCGTCAGGGTTTTCGCCCGCGGGTGCTTCATTGAAGTTGAAGGTGCTGTTTGCAAATCCGTTGAAGTTTTCCCAGGTGCTGTTTTTGCCCAGCAACACGACTTCGCTGCCTGCGACAGCGGTTTGGTAATTGTTGGCGGCGTCGGCGGTGACTCGAATCAGACGGCCGGCGCGGTTGCCTTTGCCGTCGGGACCTGCCAGCGTACCGACGGCTTGGTCGTTGACTTCTGGTGGATCGTACGTGAACAGCAGATAGACGTACGGGTTGTTTTCAAAATCCGGATGCACGGCAATGTCCAGCAATCCGCGATCGCGAGTTCCGTTGACGATTCCCGAAATGTCGATGAACGGTTCGCTGGACAGAGCACCGCCGCGAACCGTTTTCACCATGCCGCCTTGTTCTGAGATCAACATCGTTCCATCAGGTAACCAATCAATCGCGGTGGGTTTGTTGAGCTGCGACGCAATCGTTGTGCTGAGGATTTGGTCGCCGCCGACAACTGGTGGATCCAGTGGCGGCGTGGTCTGGTCAACTGTCCAATTCAATATCCGATGCGAATTGTCCAGCCCGCCGGTGCCCGCAGTGAAGCCAACGAATCCCGCGTCACCAACTTGCGTTTGCAAATCAACGTTGGCTTTCAACAACGCGTGAGTGGGCTTGGTCGGGTCGGCGGACAGGTAAACCGCAAGCACGTTGCTGGTGCCGTTGTATTCAACCCATGCATAACGCTGGCTGCCGTTGTTCAGATCAATTTCTGGGACGGCCGTGCGAAGGTTTGAGTAGACCGAACCCGTTAAAATCGAGACGTGGTTGTCGTTGAGGTCCAAACTGTTTCGATAGGTGTCGAACTCAACCGCGACGGAATGAGTGATGTCTTGATAGCCGAGTTCTTCCCCCGACCCACCGATCGCGGTGGCACCACGTGGATCGTTTTGAATGGTGAAGGTCAATCCGTCGGCCCCCTCCATTCCCGCTCCGTTGATCGCTTCGAAAGTGAACGCCGTTCGGAACGAACCATCGTCAGCCAAGTTGACGGCGGTGGAATAGAACGCACTGCCGGCTTGGTTCTTTTGGGCTTGGGTGAGTTCCAACGTGTCGCTGGTTTGTTGTGCGGAGCCGTTGAGAGTGAGCCCTGTGATATCCGAGAAATCGGTGTAGTTGGGTAGGCTGACTTCGTTGTCGACGATCGATACCGTGGCCGTGCGAGGCACAAGCAGGTTGGCTCCGCCTTGGACGTTGTCAATCGTGATGTTGAAGGTCTCGTTCGTTTCCAGCAAAGCGTCGTCCAGAATGGGGACGGTGATTGTTTGCTCGGTGACACCATCGGCGAATGTCAACGTTCCTGTTTGCCGCGTGTAGTCGGCTCCTTCGGTAGCGGTGCCGGCAAAGGTGTCGTAATCAACCGTCGCAATGCCGTCGCTGCCGCCGGTTCGCACGACACGAACCGATGCCGTTCCCGCGTCTTCGTCGATCGTCACGTTGCTGGTTTCCAGCGAGATCGTGCCGGGGTTGGTGTTCGTCGTACCGTATTGGAAATGGCCATTGGCGTGCAGCCATTCGGATTGTTTGAACCCAGGCGTCAGGCCGGTTGGTTCCCAGGTGCCGGTGGAGTAAACATCTTCGGCCTCGGTTTGGTACGACGTGCCGTCCAATTCCACACGGTCGATCCGAACGTTGCGGTCAATGGCACCATCGTCTTCATACAAATCGTTCGTGAATCGAATTTGGATCTGAGAGATGTCAACCGAGGTTTCCGCGTCATAGTCCAGCCGAACGAAGTCACCGGTTTCGACGTCGCCGCCGATGTTCTGCCACGTTTGAGCACGCTCGCCGTCGATCCAAAGTTCAATCGTTTCAGTGTTTTCTGCGCCGGCAGCATAGATTGAGATCGAACTGTTGCTCGATGGCGCGGTGTATTGGAAGTAGCCGTCGCTGTGGATCCATTCGCTGCGGCGATATCCAGGGGTGATGCCGTTTTCCTCTTTCCAAGTGCCCGTGCCGAACGTGTTCGCGTTTTCGGACTCGATGGTCACGCCATTGACGGTGATGGAATCGACGACCAAGTTGCGATCGATGCCTTGTTCGGGTTGATACAAATCGTTGGTGAACGCGATTCGAATTTCGTCGCTCTCCAGATCAACGGCGCCGTCGTAGGTGAACGTTTGAAATTGCCGTGTGTCGGCGTTGCCGCCGATGCTGTTCCACGTTTGGACGGCTTCGCCGTTGATTTGCAACTGCATTTGTTCATCGCCTGTCGTGCCTGCGGCTCGCACCGTGACGGGCAGCACCATTTCGACGTGCTGCAAACGGTCGAGGCTGGCCAACAGAACGCTCTCGATCTCGCCGGTTTGGAACTCGAGGTCCCAGTCACCACCGAGGTTTGCGTGTCCGGTGGCATCGTCCGACGCGGCGACATCGGCCGATGTTAAACGGGCCAGCGTCGTGATCAAATTCTGCCCGGTGACATCCGAAGCCGCGTTGCATCCGTACAACAAAATATCAGCGTCGTCAGAGAGCGCCGGCCGCCACCGGTCAAGCTGACCAGCATGCTGTTGCAGTGTATCCGCGTCGATGCGTTCACCGCTCAATTGCAGTGCACCATTGTCGGCATGCGAGACCACGTGGACCGTTGTGACGTTCGTGCGACCTTCCAAGACCGATGTCATTTGGTCGATCGCGGAAGAACCCTCCTCCAGCAACACGATCTCGACGCCGCTGCGTATCCACTGGGTGAGTTGATCACTCTCTTTCACATCGGAATCGATGAACGCGATTTCGGTGAACGATTCAGCGGCTTGACCAGCGATCGGTCCAGCATGCGTGTTTGAGTCTCTTGCATCGTTCCTGGCGTCATCCACTGCAGTGGCGTGGGACGTGACCGCGGTGGCGACTTCGACGCCAGCGTCACCCGCCAACATCAGGCGAGGTTCCAGTGGCTCCAGAGACCAATGTGCTTGTTCGAAGTTCGGTTTGCGTTTGGATTGATAGCGAGTCATTGCATTGAGTCCAGGCAGGTTGGAATGCCAACCGCTCTGTTGATCGAGCCAATCAGAGGTGTCTCTGCAGAGGGGGTGGCGGTCCAAGCATAGCTACTGACTCAATCGTTACAATCCACGCAGAGTGAAATTCCGCGACGAAAAACAGGCCAACCCACAGCCCTTGTTGTTGCTGGAATCGTCCGAATTCTTGGCGAATCCGGCTACGTGGTGGCGTTCGATCACAACCCGAAGCGTCGGCGAGGGACCAGGCAGTCGCCGGAATCGACCGAGTTCAGATCCGCGGGGTTGGAGGGTGTCCGAATTCTTGGCGAATCCGGCTACGTGTTCGCGTCCGATCACAACCCGAAGCGTCAGCGTGGGACCAAGCGGTCGCCGGACTTGACCGAGTTCAGGTCTGTGAGGTTGGAGGGTGTCCGAATTCTTGGCGAATCCGGCTACGTGGTGGCGTTCAATCACAACCCGAACGCGTCAGCGAGGGAAAACCGATGTTGACTTCGCCTCGCTGACGCGTCGGGTTATGAAAAAGCCAATGCCTCACACAAAAGCGCGACCTCAAAACGCGTCAGCGAGGGACCAGGCGGTCGCCGGACTTGACCGAGTTC
>NZ_JBICHO010000497.1:0-5250 GCF_043100905.1 Rhodopirellula sp. JB055
CCATGGCGAAGAAGGCAAGAAGGATCTGGAGGCGGCAGAGAAAAGCACGGAAGCCAAACGAGCGGAGTTGGTGCAGGCGATTCAAGACGCAATCGTTCCGGTGACTCACACGGTCGTGATCACGCCGGCGAAATAGAAGTGGTATGAATATGGTCAGCAGGAGTCATTGTGCGTGATTCCATGAGCCACAACCCAGGGCGTTGCCCTGGGGCTGGCATAGGGCTGCCCCGTTGGGGCGAAGTCGTGGAACAAAACCTGCGCAGTCCAAACCTCCAACCGCTTGCATGCTATTCCGATCCTGCTTGCCTTCTTCGGTGATGTTTCTGTTGTTTGGAAGAGTACGAAACCGACACTTTGATACCCAATGAGCCAACCGATGCTGATGAGCCAACAAATGAGAGCGAACCCAATGCGAAACCAGTGGTTGTTGGTTGTTGTTCTTTGGTGTGCGACCGGTTGTGGTTGGCTGAATGTCGCAGTGTCCCAGGATTCGCCCGCCGGCAATGACGAGGTTGCCCGTGTGATGCGAGAGTTTGAAGGACGCGGGGATCTTGGAGACGATTCCGATCCTGCGACACCCGCCGAAACGATTGCTCGTTTGAAGGTTCCCGATGACTTGCAAATGGAACTGGTCGCGGGAGAACCAGACGTGACCCAGCCGATCCACATCAGCTTTGATTTCAAAGGCCGAATGTGGGTGGTGCAGTATCGTCAGTACCCGTTTCCGGCGGGACTGAAAGTGGTGCGCTACGACCAACACTTGCGAGCTGTTTTTGATAGCACGCCGATCGCTCCACCCAATCATGTTGCCGGGGCTGACTGCGTGACGGTGTGGGAAGACACCAACGGTGACGGTTCGTATGACTCGCATCGAGATGTCATCGAAGGCCTCAACATTGCCACCAGCGTCGCGGTCGGTACGTCGGGGATTTGGGTAATGAACCCACCGTACTTGTTGTTCTATCCGGATGCCGATCACGACGCGAAGGTTGATGGGGAGCCAACCGTTCATCTGACGGGTTTTGGTTTGGAAGACACCCACGCGGTCGCGAACAGTTTGAGAATTGGCCCCGACGGTTGGCTGTACGGTGCCAACGGCAGCACCACAACCGCCTCCATTCGTGCCCCTTTGTCGGACCGACCGGACCAAGCGACCTCGTTTCAGGGGCAATGCATTTGGCGGTACCACCCGGAATCGCATCGGTTTGAAATCTTTGCCGAAGGAGGCGGCAACACGTTCGGTTTGGAAATCGAGGAGAGCGGGCTCACGTTCTCCGGAACCAACCACGGCAACACCCGTGGCATGTTCTATCCGCAAGGCAGCTATGGCACGAAGTCGTGGGGTAAACATGGTCCGCTGACCAACCCGCATGCCTATGGTTTCTTTCAACATATGCGATCCGAAGGTGATCGCCGGCGGTTCACGCAAGCGTTGGTGGTTTACCAAGACAATGTGCTTCCGCCGCGATATCGCGATCAAGTGATCGCGATCAACCCATTGCAACGATGTGTGATCAGCAGCGAGTTGATCGAGGACACATCGACCTTTCGGACAAGTGATTTTGAAACCACCATCCAGACCGATGATCGATGGTTTCGGCCCGTGGCGATCGCGGTCGGGCCGGACGGAGCGGTCTATTTCGCAGATTGGTACGACACGCGTTTGACGCACGTTGACCCGCGAGACAACTGGCACAAAACCAGCGGCCGAATCTATCGGTTGACCGCCCAGGGGCTTTCATCGTCTTCGAGATGGGATGAGATACTGCCTTCTCGAACTCGGTTTGATTTGTTCGCGATGACGGACGATCAGTTGCTGAATTTGCTGGCACACCCCAGTCGCACGATTCAGTTCCTGACGCTGGAGGTGATCGTTTCGCGAATGGAGCGATCTGAGTCGCTGCAGGACTCACTGGTCGGAATCTTGAAGGATGAGATGGCCGAGCGGCGGTTGCTGGCTCTGTGGGCACTGCAACGCGGAAGTGTTCTCAGCGACGAGGCATTGACCCATTGCTTGCTGTTATCCGAGCCCGACCCCAACATTCGCCGCTGGGCCATTCGATTGCTTGGCGACCAACGGTCCGTGACGGGTGATCAACACAACGCTTTGATCGAACTGGCGAAGCACGAAGGCGACGTTCACGTTCGGTCGCAGTTGGCGTCCACCGCGACTCGCCTGCGTGCTGAACAGGCATTGCCGATCCTTCGTGAGATGATGCTGCGGGATGCGGACCAAGATGACTTGCATCTGCCGCTTTTGATTTGGTGGGGCCTGGAAGGTCAATGTGAAAAACACGCGGAAGCCGTTGCAGCATTGTTTCAAGACGAGCGACTATGGGAGAGCCGATTGGTCCGTGAGACGATCTTGAATCGATTGATGCGGCGTTTGGCGGCGGAAGGTTCGCCGGAAAGCTATCGGGTCGGTGCGAGGTTGTTGGCCATGGCACCCAATGACGATGCCAAGGCGATCCTGATGCAAGGGTTTGAAGAAGCCTTTGTGGGGCGGAAAGTCGAGGTGTTGCCGGAAGCTCTTCAGGAACAACTTGCAATCTTTCGAAAGGCTCGTCCTGGTTCGGATTTGCCGCTGCGTTTGCGTCAGGGCGATGCCGCGGCGATCGAGCGAGCGTTGCAGTTGATCGAGCGGTCCGCGACTCCTATCCGCACCAAGGTCGCCTTGATTGAAACGCTCGGTGAGATCCAAGACGAAAAGGCTCTCGCGGTCCTGCGGCGACGACTCCAGGGCGATCCATCTGACGCGGTCAAGTTGGCTGCCCTGCAAGCTCTTTCGCGTTTCCCCAGTGAAGCGATTGGTCCATGGGTCGCATCCGCTTATCAATCCTCGATGGATGATCGCGGCAACTTGAGAGAGACAGCGATTCGGGTTCTCTCCAGTCGTGAGAAATGGGCGTTGGTGTTGTTGAATGAAATCGATGCGGCCAAAATCAACGTCGAGCGAGTTCCCGCGGATGTGGTCGTTCAAATGCAGGCCTTTAACAACCCCGCCCTGCGAGAGCGAGTCACGAAGCACTGGGGAGTCGTGCGGGCGACTCCCACCGAAAAGCAAAACCAGATCAACGCGTTGCAAACTCTCGTTCGGTCGACAACGCAATCGGATCTCGGTCATGGCAAGGTCTTGTTCACCAAGCATTGCGGTACCTGTCACCGATTGTTTGGCGAAGGTGGCAAGGTAGGACCGGATCTGACGGGATATGAACGGTCCAACTTGGATTTTCTATCGTTGGCCATCATCGATCCGTCGGCGGCGATTCGAGAAGAGTTCACCAACTACCGATTGCTGACTTCGGATGGTCAGGTCCTGAGCGGTTTGCTAGAGGATCAAACGCCCGATACGGTGACCATCCGAACGGCCGAGGGCAATGCGGTGCGAGTCAACCGGGATGACATCGAGACTCTGCAAGCGTCGCCGGTTTCGCTGATGCCAGAAAACATCCTCGCTGCGTTGTCGCCCGAGGATGTGGGTGATTTGCTGGCGTACCTGCAGCAACCGGTTCGAATTCAGTTGGCTCCGGAAGCAGCGAGTGCCAACTGATGTTCGTGCGAGAACGCATCACTCCGGGGGAGTGAACTTGGGCGCCGAAGGTTCATCGGGTTCCTCTTCTTCGTCGTCATACGACGTGGATTTGGCGGGCGGTGTGTCCATCGACATCGCCCGGCTCGCTTCGTCTTGAACCTGACGGAACTGCTGCTGAACATCCTGCAGGCTGCGTCGGAATTGGCTGTACGTCGAGCCAAATTTTCTCGCGACTTCCGGCAGGTTGCCACCAAAGAGGACCACCGCGATCACTCCGATCACGGCCAGTTCAAATGGGCTGAGACCAAACATCTCAGGCCTTCTCGTCGGTGCGATCCGTTGCTTCGTCTTCGTCGTCGCCTGACTCGGCCATGCCCCGTTTGAATTCGTTGGCACTGCGTCCCAGGTTTCGCATCAACGATGGCAGCTTGGCACCACCGAACAGAACCAAGCAAATCACCAACACGATCAGCATTTCGGGCAAGCCGGGGAAGCCAAACGCCAGGAACAATCCGGTCGCCATCGAACTCACAGTCATCAACATTCCATCTATCCCGCTAAACAAAGTGGTGTGCGACCCATGCCAACGCGACATGCATCGGGGCCGACCATCTCACGACATTCTGCGCTGACGCCGCCTCGTCAACCCGATTCCAACGTTGGATCCGGTCAAACGAACGCAGTTTCACCTCCAAGGGGTGGGGTGACAGCCATCGAATGCAATGAAACGATCATTCGGCGTCGGCGAAAGCGGGTAGGTCATTCGCGGGTGTGTCAGCAAAATTCGCGTGGTGCACGCATTTTTTCGCTGAGCCCGTTCGAATACCTCCGGACCGAAGCAACGGACGTCGTTTCCAAGTCCGTCGCAATATTCTAGCCACCGGTGTCCGAATGTCAAAGCCGGATAGGTGCGTCGCTGTGCACCCAATTCAGCTCTGCAACCAAGCCAATCGTGCAGCTTCTAAATGCTGTGTTCAGAAGCGACGATCATCACCCTCCCCCTGGGATAGTCGAGTGAAGCGAGGGGAGGGTTCAGCATTGAGGACAGCGCGTAACCCTCACCGGCCCGAAGCGAGCCGACATCCCAAAGGGAGGGTGAAGTAAAACGGCAGTTGCAACCCACGCCACATCCCGAGCTCAGTCTCGCACCACCAAATGATGCGTATGGAAAACACTCACCCTCACTCACGTACCATTCGCCTGGAATCTGTTGTCGATTCAGCAGCAAATCCTGCTTTCGGATGCTGTTCTATCATTCGTTGTTCCGAAAAGTGCCCGGATTGAGACGGATTCGCATTGCTTGTCCTGCTTGGCTCGCTGAACGTTAGCCGTTGGTTGTTCAATGTCTGGTCCGCGAGTTGCGGATCCGATTTTACTCCGTCAACACCATCAAAAACTATCGCTCCGCTTGGGTCTGCTTCCTTCGCTGGTACCGGGGACCGCTGGACCAGATCAACCAAGAGGACATTCGGGAGTATCTGGAACGGCTGGTCAATGGCGGTGCGTCGGCGTCGGAGGTCAGCGTCACGTTGTCGGCACTGCGAACCGGCCTGGACAAATTCTGTTTGTTGCGTTGCACGGTTGGACTGGTGTCCCCGCGAAAGTCAAAATCCCGATTCAAACGGCGCGTATGCGGTGACGTTGGGCGTTTGGAAGGATGGTCAATTGCTTCCTCTGCCGGGAATGCGAGCGACGATGCCGCGCCAAGATTGGGTTTC
>NZ_JBICHO010000498.1:0-9359 GCF_043100905.1 Rhodopirellula sp. JB055
AACGTAGGGTTGTTAAACACGCACTCGCCGTAGCCTTCGTCCAGCCAGGCTTCGGTACGGTGGGTGATCTGTTTTGCGAGTTGTTCCCAATCGGCGTCTGTTTGTGGTTGTCCGTTCGATCGCTCCCATATCTCTCGCCATCGTTGAAGGCTTCGAAGTTGATCTTGTGGAATCGAGTCTGACAGCCGAAATGTGATCGCATAGGTCGCTCCGGCCTGCCGCCAGTGTGGAAGGTGTCGGTGATAAGTTTCGATGGGCAGATCTGGGTGCAACCCGCGAAAACCGGGAGGAGCATTCAAGTGAAATGTTTCGCTCACGTGAGACTCCTTATTCTGTTCGAAAGATCCTTCACGCCTGGTTCCTCGTAGGTTGGGCCTTCCAAGCCAAACACCCGTAGGTTGGGCTTCCAAGCCCGATCAAAAAAAGACGCTGTTTTTCCGACGGTCTCGGGAGACCATCGTACTGTTTGTTGACGACGGTCTTGGAAGACCAACGTACGTGTTTAGCGGACAGTGTCCGCGAAGTTCCATTCGTGAATGGGGACGCCGTTGTCGTCGAGCAAACTCATCTTCTGGATTTCGATTTGGCCGGGGCCGTTCGATGGATCGATTCGAACGCCTTGCACCGGGCCATTCGGTGAAAGCTTGATGGAATAGGAGTGGACGTTTCCATCGTGAGTCACGTCAAGCACCTGGCTTCGCGTTGCATTGTAGGGAAGCCCAACCTCTTTCCAGAACACTTGCCCGTCGCCAGACGAATTCGATTGCATCTCAACGGTGAACGTCATCGTGGATGCCTTCACCACTTTGGGAAGCGAGAAGCTTAAATATGGGTCACCTCCGGTGCTGCTAACCCGCAATGAATTCTGAGAAACGGCAAGGTCGCACGTTCCGCCGGGCAACCAACCAGCGACCGGTTTCCGCTGAACTCGCTGCTTGCCCTTCTTGGGTCGGTTGCGGCTGCCTTTCAGATTGCCTTTGCCTTCCGCTGCGCGGTTGTATTGGGCGGGATCGAATTTTGGATTGACCAGCGGTCGGACGGCATTGGTTTCAACGAGATGTTGCTCGATCAGTTTGTCCAACTGCTGGACTCGATCGGGATGTTTTGCCGCCAGGTTGGTTCTTTCCCCGAGGTCGTTTTTCAAGTCAAAAAGCTTGTAGCGATGCGAATCGTTTTTTCCGCCGTGAAAAATGCGAATGAGTTTCCAATCGCCCTGATGCACGCTGACCGAAGGCGGAATCCAATTCGGTACGGGAGGATCATGAGGGAAGTAGGTGAAGATCGCGTCTCGCTGCAATGGCTTTGCATGCAAAGCGGGAACGATGCTGACGCCATCAAAGTGTTGGTTTGGCTGAGCGTTGATCGACAGCATTTCCAGGAGAGTCGGGTAGAAATCGATGCTTTGAATGATCGCGTCGCTTCGTGATCCGGGCTCCACCACACCAGGTTGGACAATGATCGCCGGTCCTCGCACACCGCCTTCGTACATGGTCGCCTTGCCACCTCGTAGCGGAGCGTTGCTGGTCGCGGTCGTGCCGTCCACTTCGTTGTACATGTTGCCGCCGTTGTCCGACGCGAAAACGATGATGGTGTCGTCGGCGATTCCCAGGCGATCCAGTGTGTCCAGCAATGTGCCAATTGCATCGTCCATGCTTTCGATCATCGCAGCGTACGTGGGACAGCGTTGAGGATCGTTGGGATCGACGCGATCTCGATATTCTTCGATCAGCTCTTTCTTGGCGTCAAACGGCGCGTGAACACTGAACATCCAGTAATTTAAAAAGAACGGCTCATCAGCGTGCTGCTCGAGAAACCGGACCGCTTCTTTGGCCATCCGATCTTCGAGATGCTCGTCCGGGATCAACGGGTCATGATCAAAGTCCTTGAACTTCCACGGTGCAACGTAACTGCCCGCGGGGCCCGGTCCGGGATGGTGGGGCACATCGACGTCAAAACCATGTTCCAGCGGTGAGTAGGGCTCCGATCCCAGGTGCCATTTCCCGAAGTGACCAGTGGCATAACCGTTGTCCCGGAACATCTCGGCGAGCGTGTAGTACTTGGGATCCAGTCGCGTCACTGATTCGGGAACGGTCGAGAACTTGTTCGGTGGTCCTTTCTCGCTTTCTCTGGGTTCCAAAACGACCCTCGGCAAGTGGCAGGTCGGGGAAGTGATCCCGTGCCGTGCTGGACTGAGCCCGGTCAGGACACTCGCCCGAGTTGGCGAGCAAAGCGGACTGGACGAGTAGGCTCGCGTGAACGTCATCCCGCGTTTCGCAAGCCGTTCGATGTTGGGTGTCTGATAAAGCTTGGTGGTTCCAAAGAGCGTCGTGTCGCTCCATCCAAGATCATCGGCCAGGATGAACAGCACGTTGGGACGCTTCGATGCACTGGTCTGCGGCGACGCGGCCGGCCTGTTCGCCAGTTCTTTCACTCGGAGGTTCTTCCACAGCACGGTGCCTTTGGCACCTTTGTGAACCTGCAGACCGAAGAAGCCTTTGGGGTAGGACTCATCGTCGATCCAGTGGGCGGCTGGCACACCATTGACCCAGGTTTTGACGACGTTGCCCTGCGCAGAAATTGTCACGCGGTTCCATTTGTCTTCTTTGGTGGCCGCTCTCGCTTCTTTGTGCTCTTTCAGCCACAGCGGATAGAAGTATCCGCCGCAGCTTTGCCCATAGATGCCACCGGACCAATGGCGATCTTGACTGAATCCTTCCATCTCCGCCTGAGGTCCAAACACCGTTTCGGTTCCGTTCTTGCCTGGTTTGGATTGAGCACGGAACATCACGCCGCTGTTGCAGGACTCTTCCCACTTCATGTCGCAAGTGAAAATGAAATCTTCGAAGTCGTCTCGTTCAGTCGACAAATAGGTGCTGTTGGAACCTGGAACGACTTGGCCAACAAGGATCCCGTCTTTCACCGTGAACTTGCAGGTGCCTCCCTTCGGAGTCCAGCCACTCAGGTCCTTGCCATTGAACAACGAGGTGAAACCTTTCGACAAATCTGGCTCGGGGTCTGTGTTGAGCAGCATTTTCTCGGGCAAAGGAGCATTCGCCTGGCCTTTGTACTTGGCATGCCAAGCATCCTGCTTTGGATCGAGCTCACCCGCCAGGATGCAGTGGCTAGCGCACAAGTGGATCGCGAATGCGAGCAACGAAAGAGGAATTCGATTCATGGTGGGGTGTCCGGTGGGGATTGGCCGCCAGTGTTGCGGCGGGCCAGTGTCGAGGTGGCCAGTTTTGAGGTGGCCAGTTTTGAGGTGGGTAGGGATGTGGGGGTGAACGGCTTGGCCGTGGAGAGAACGTGCCGTCGTCAATCGGCCAATCGATAAATCGCAATCGATTCGATCAGCATCTCGCCGGCGTTGGCATATTTATCGTAAGTCGCGAAGGGATCGAAGCGAAGTTTTCCCACGGTCAGTCCACTCGGAATTGCGAAAAGATAATCGTTCACGTCGTCTGATTGTCGAAGCAACCGCTTGGTTTGCTGCTGAGCGTTGAAACCTCGGCCGGGAATTGCCCAGTAGAATTGGCTGTTCGAATTCTGTGAGGGCGATGCTCGCAACTCGATGACCAATTTGCCTTCGAGTGGCTTGCTCAATCGGACTGCCATCTGCGAATCGTCACCGGTTGCAACCAGATAAGCCACGCCATTCCGTTGTTCGATTTGGAGACTTTTTCGCTCGCCCCATTTGGCCAAATCCTGGGGGTTTCGGAAGTCCCACGATTCTAGTTTTGTCGCACCGGTCAGATCGATTTCGCCCGGATTGATGGAGTTGTCTTTGGGGGCCGATGATTTCAGCGGAACCTTTGCTGGTGCGATTCCGCTGGGCGCCGAAAACTCATAGCTGCCCGATTCGACGGTCAACGCAACCACGCTGCTTTCTTGCCGGAGGATGCTGACGTTCGCTGTGTTCGACAGGGCGTTGCCGCTCTCGGTGATGCTGCTGGCATCGTTTGTCGGAAGGTAGACGGTTGCCGTGGTGTTGGCCGGGATCGAGACGTTCAGATGAAATTTGCCGCCCCACACTTTCCATTCACTGCGAATTGTTCCGCGAATGGAATCGTACGATGCCTTCACCCAGTGGATTGGTTCGTTCATCGCATTGCTTCCAGGTGACGGCGGGGTCGGCCGGATCACGATCCGCTTGAATCCTGGACCGTCGGACTGGATGCCTGCAAGTGTCGCAAACATCCATTCGCAAACCGCGCCGAAAGCGTAGTGAGAGAACGAGTTCATCGCCGCGTTGTGTCGACCAAACGCATCCTCTTTGGTGTAGCTGTCCCATCGTTCCCAGATCGTGGTCGCACCATTGGAGATCTCATAACCCCAAGACGGAAATTCGCGAGACTGCAATAGGAACGTCGCCAGATCATGCTGTTCCGAACTTGACAGAACAGGCAGCAATGGTCGCGTGCCGAGGAAACCAGTCGCCATGTGATTTCCGTTTTCCGCCAGCCGTTTGGCAAGGTATTTCCCGGTTGCTTCGCGTTGATCCGCGGGCACCAGATCCGCAAACAAAGCCAGGGCTTGAGCGGTTTGAGTCCGGACGTTGATGCTGCCATCTTCGTTCAAGTACTTGGCCTGAAAAGCGGCTTGCGTTGCAGCACGCTGCTCGCGGTAACGCTTGGCTTCGTCTTCGCGGCCAGTTGCTTGCGCCATCTCGGCCATCATTTGTGCCGAGATCGCAAAGTACACGCTGTCGATGTAGTCGAGCGGTGTTTCTTCGCCTTGAGACAGCCAATCGCCCCAAGCGTTTCCGTGTGAAACGCCGAGGTTGCCCACGCTGGTGTCTTTGCGCCACTGCATGAAACGAGTCATCGGTTCCCAGCAATCATCGATGACTCGGGTGTCGCCGTAGAACTGCCAGATCGTCCACGGGCAAATGACACCCGCGTCCGCCCAGGCCGTTCCGAAGTCCCATCCATGTTGGAAGGGGTACGGAGCGTAGCCGGGGAAAGCACCACTGGGTCGTTGTGACTCCATCAATTCGCGAAGCCACTTGGTGTAGAACGCGCCGATGTCCGCGTTGTAAGCCGCGGTCGCGACGTAGGCTTGAGCGTCACCCGTCCATCCCATCCGTTCATCGCGTTGCGGACAATCGGTGGGCAGATCGAGGAAGTTGGCTCGCTGGGTCCAGACCACATTCTTGAAAAGCTGGTTGACCATCGGGTCACTGCATTCGAACGTGCTCGCCATGGGGGTGTCACTGTGCAGCACCAAACCGGTGACCATGTCCAACGGAGGTGTCCCACCGGACGCCGCGGCAGATGCACCGTCTGCGTTTTCATTCGAATCCGACAAACGCTTCACTTCCACAAACTGAAAGCCATGGAAGGTGAATCGCGGTTGGTAGACTTCACCGTCGGGATCACCTTTGCAGGTGTAGTAGTCCGTCGCTCTTGCTTTGCGAAGGTTCTCGGTCATCAAGCGACCATCGGGATGCAACATCTCTCCGTAACGCAGTCGAATCCGGTCGCCTTCGCGTCCTTTGACTTTCAGGCGAATCGTTCCGGCAAAGTTTTGCCCAAGGTCGAAGACAAACGTGTCCGGTTCCAATTCCGATACCGTTTTGGCGGGGATCTCTTGAGTGACACGAACCGGCACTCCCGGAAACGCTTCCAACTTAGGCCGTTTGAAACCAAAGTCACGTTGCTCGCCGACCTTCTTCACCCCGGTACCGACCGTGGTCGGATTTTGAAACTCGTAGAACGTTGCCGTCACCTCATCATTTTGCTTTGCCAAAATCGCATCGTCCCACTGGGCAGCATCAAATCCAGGTTTGGACCAACCAACCATTTCGCGACGTGCGTCGTAGGCTTCGCCCATCAAGAGGTCCGCCTCTTGGACCGGGCCTTCGCCAGTCACCTTCCAAGTCGTGTCGGTGCCGATGGTTTGTTTCGTACCGTCTTCGAATTCGATCTCGAGTTGCGACATGAACGAGGGAGTCTTTCCGTAAACGGATCGCCCGTTCTTTTCCGGTCCCATCCCGGTCAACAATCCAAACCCCACATAGCCGCTGTACCAACCGTCGGCGACCCAAGCACCGATCGCGTTGTCGCCTTTGCGAACCAAGTCAGTGACATCGTACGTGTTGTAATACGCACGCTTGTGATAGTCCGTCCAACCTGGAGCGAAGCTGGCATCGCCAACACGTTGCCCGTTCAGATGCAGTTCGTAGATGCCGAGTGCGGTTGCGTAGACAGTGGCACGTTTGATCGATTTGGACGCCGAGAACTCTTTTCGGTACTGACGCGCGGCAGGCAAGTGAAGCGTTGAAAGATCGGTGTGGATCGGCGAGTCGTCGCGATAGCTGATGTATTCGGCGGACCAGCCACTTTCGTCGAGCAACCCCATCGACCACGAGGCGACATCACTCCAAGTCGCGTTGCCGGCCCCATCCCAGACCTGGACTTTCCAATAGCATTCTTGGCGACTCGGAAGCGGGCTGCCCTCATACTCAACGAACAACGTTTGATCGGATTCCACCTTGCCGGTATCCCAAAGGTCACCGACGTCGGATCCAAGCTGCGTTTCCGAAGAGGCGACGAGCAACCGATACGCGGTCTGCGATTGTCCCCGTTGCTCCGATGTGACCTGCCAGCTCAATCGAGGCTGAGCGATGTCGATCCCGGTCGGATTCTCGAGGTACTCGCACCGTAGGCGTTGTGGCTGGAGAGCGGAAACAGATTCTGCGGCGGTCACGATGGACGTCGCGAGAAACAGCAAGGAAAGGAGTGTCTTCAATGGTCAAACCGGGATGGGGGAAAGCTCAGCCAAATGACCTCTGCCGCGTCAATTCAACGAAAACAACTCTGGCTGGCGGCGATTTTGCCAGCTGTCCATGATCTCGTGAGACTCAGCTAAGGGGATCGAAAACCTTGGTCGGGCGCACTAGCGTCGCCAGGGCAGCCCCAATCTACTTAGGGGCTGAGCCGTAAACCTTTGCGATTGCGCAAGCAATCAGCACGATCGTGCCAAGTCCATAGAGGAGCGGCCTGGCCAGGGAGGATGCGCAGGATTCAGTGCCGAAACCTCCCTCGCTTCGCTGGCCACTCCCAGAGGTCGTGCGGTTTTGAAGTGTCGTGCTCGCGACGTCTTGCGAACCTTGTCGGTTGGCAACGGGCGAGTCAATTTTGCTGTAGGTTGGCCGTGCTTGGCCGACATCCGCAACCCGGACGGGCAAAACTCGTTGGAGTGGAAGCGTTCAAGCGGGCCGCTGCTGAGTGTTGATTCTCAGTCCTTGTTGGCTTCGAACAATGCGGTGAATTCCTCGCGCAGGTCCCGCTCATCGGCTGCCAAGTTCACTGTTTCACCGGGATCAGAATCCAAGTCGTACAGCTCAACGGGCCCTTCGATGTCGTACCGAACGGCTTTCCAGTTGCCTCGGCGAGCCGCTTGGTAGACTTCGCCAACCACTCCAGAATTCGGGTCTCCTGCTTGCTTGCCAAATTCCCAGTACAGAGTCCGTTCCGGCAACGGTCTTGGGGCGTCGCGAAGACGCGGTAGAACAGACACTCCGTTTGTTTTGACTCGTGGGACGATGTTCAAGGGCACGCCGGCGATCTCGGCGAAGGTTGGCAGTACATCGGCGAACGCCCACGGCGTATCGTCCACTCGTGGCGACTGAATGGCGGCGGGCCAATGTGCGATCATCGGCACGTGAATGCCGCCATCGTACAGATCACGCTTCATCCCTTTGT
Source organism: Rhodopirellula sp. JB055 (assembly GCF_043100905.1). Classification (NCBI taxonomy): domain Bacteria; kingdom Pseudomonadati; phylum Planctomycetota; class Planctomycetia; order Pirellulales; family Pirellulaceae; genus Rhodopirellula; species Rhodopirellula sp. JB055. The sequence continues at coordinate 7,704 of NZ_JBICHO010000498.1, forward strand.
AGGGTTCGGACGCACGGAAAAACGTCGGGTCACCGCCACCTTCGTCGTGCGGTCCGTTGTCCGATGTGAAGAGGATCAACGTGTTGTCCGCGACGCCTTTGGATTCCAACGCTTGGTGGATCTGGCCAACGTATGCATCGAGAGCCGTCACCATGCCGGCCAACGTCGCATGTGGGCGTTCAACAGGCTCGGGGTAATACCAAGCGTATTTGTCTGACGCCGTTCCATTGGACATGCCGCCATAGCGAGTCTCCGGAAAGGCATTCTTGTAGCGATCGACAAATTCGGCTGGCGCGGCCAGTTCAGCGTGGGGAGACGAGTACGCCAGAAGCACGAAGAACGGAGTTTTGTGATCTTGTTTGATGTACTGGATCGCTTCGTTGGTGAACAAAGCTTGTGCGTACGCACCTTTCTTTCCCTTCTCGTTCTCTTCGATCCGAATCTTCTTTCCGTCTCGCCAGAGAATGGTTGGGTATTGCCGGTGCCCTTCCAAAATCGAGTACATGCCGTACCAGGTATCAAACCCCATCGCCAATGGATCCGTCACTCCCATCTGCGAACCGATGGAATACTTGCCAAACAAAGCCGTGTCGTAACCGGCGTGCTTCAACACATGAGCAATCGTGACGTCGATGTCTTTGAGTTGAACCGTGTTGGAATTGTTGTCCATCAACCGTCCGTCGCGACCCGTGAACAGCGACACGCGGGAAGGCGAACAAACGGTGTTACCGGAATAGGCCTGGGTGAACCGAATTCCGTTGGCTGCGAGTCGATCCAGGTGAGGCGTTTGAATCGGGGTGTCTCCGTACGCTCCGATTTGATTGAAACCCAGGTCATCCGCCAAAATCAAGACAATGTTTGGCGGTTCGGCACCTGCATCAACTGCCGTTGCGGATGACGGCAGGCACGCGAAAAATGCCAGTGTCCATGTCGATAATACCGACTGCCATTGAGTTCGATGCGACATCGTTGTTCCGAGGAAGAGGTGGAATCGTGTTTCGAATCACTCGCAAGTGGCGGTCCACCTGCGTCACTCGAATAAGGCGAGAATCTGATCGGCCACGACTTGATGACCGGCTCGGTTGGGGTGATTGGACTGCGAGAGATAGTCCGTGACATCGGCACCTTCCCCGACCAACCGTTGAAATTCCGAGTAGGAATCCACCAGCGGCAGGTCAAACTCACCAGCCAACTGCCGGATCGATTCGGCATGTTTCGCGAGAGGTGAATCGGGATCCGAGATGTCTTCCTTGGAATCCGGAGTCGGCGTCAGCAAGACAACCAGGACGTCTTTTGCCACCGCCTGCTTGATCATCTCTCGCCAGCAATCCTGAGCTTGATTCACCCCAACTCGACGATCATTCAAACAGTAATCAATGAAGATGACGTCGGGATTCAATGACAACACATCGTCCGCGAATCGCTCGGACCCACTGACCGAATTCTCGCCGCCAATCGCGGTGTTGCAAACATCAATGACTGCGGTTGGATAACGCTCGCACAGTTCTTGGTGAAAGAGCACCGGGTACGAATCGAAACGCCGAACGATCGGCGTGCGGAAATACCCGGCGGGGACGGAATGCCCGTGAAAGACAAATCGAACCAAGCGGTTGTTCGGCCAAGTTTGTCGGAGCTGTTGCTTCAGGTCAGCAAAAG
>NZ_JBICHO010000499.1:0-13452 GCF_043100905.1 Rhodopirellula sp. JB055
GACCTTTCCCCTGCCCTTCATTTTCTTCGCCCGGATGCCTTATGAGTTCTGATTCATCGATCGATCAGAACGAGTTCTCTGGTACCGAAGCGGGCGAGAAGGATCAGGTTGTCTGGTGGCGCCGTTTGGGACAGGCGATGATATCGCCGGGAATCGGCTTTGGCATTGTGGCGGGGATCGCTTCGGCGGTGTTGTACACGCTTGCGAACATCTCGCTTCGCAATGCGATTTCGGTGGATCCGTTCATTGTTTCGACGTTCAAAGCGGTTCCGACAGTATTGGTTTTGACGCCCTACTTGGTCTCCGTCAAAGCCAGCGGGCGTCCGATTGCGACCAGTCGCCAGTGGATTCCGATCTTCATCCCGGTTGCTTTGGTCGGGCAAGTGATTGGCAATGGCGCGTTTCAGGTGGCATTGGGCAGCATCGGATTGGCGGCTTCGGTGCCAATCACGCTGGGGTCGTTGTTGATCGGCAGCGCCATTCTGGGGCGGATTCTGCTGAAGGAACCCGTTCGGCCGCGAACGTTGTTGTCGATTGGAACGCTGATCATCGCCGTGATTGTGTTGTCACGATCTCGCGGTGTGGATCCGGTGGAGTGGCATCCTTCGTCGGATATTCCGTCCAGTGAGCCGGTGGATTGGTTGCATTCGCCGATCTTTGGGGCGGCGGGGGCGATCGCATCTGGGTTGGCCTACGCTGTTTTCAGCACGTCGATGCGTTTCACGATGAAACGCGGCATGTTGGCATCCATGGCGATGTGGATCAGCGGTGTTTCGGGCACGGTCGCTTTGGCTGGCATCGTCGCGGTCAGAACGGGATGGTCGCCAATCGCAGACATCCCGGCCGCGATGTGGCAATCGATGATTTGGGCGGGAGTCTTCAATTTCACGGCGTTTGTGGCGATTTCAACGGCGCTGAAGGTCTTGCCCGTCGTGGCGGTTCACTTGATCAATGCATCGCAAGTCGCGATGGCCAGCGTCGCGGGAGTGATTGTGTTTGAAGAACCGGTGACGAAGTTATTGGTGATTGGCGTTTCATTGACGCTGGCCGGACTGACGATTCTCGCCACCCGTCGGAGGCCGACTCCGGTTTCACCGCCCACATTCGAGTCAACCTTTCGTTCGGAATAACCGATACACACGTTAAGACCCGTCGTGTCGTCACAGAACGCTTGATTTCTGTGGCTGGACGTTCGGGAGGACCCCAACGTGATGTCACCGACCGCGGAAGAAAATTGACTGTGTCAGAAAAACGCCAACGTTTGGCCGCTTTGTTGATTGCAACAAGCTTGTCAACGTCTTCGTGTCTCGCCACCGTGGCCGTTCAAGCGGATGAATTGCAGTTCGGTGCGCCCGCCGTCGCTGCAACTGCCGATTCGTTTGGGGTGATCGATGACACGAGCGAGAGCGACGCGATCGAGCCTCGCGTGGCGGGGCCCGCCGTGGTGATTCGCGAAAAAGACGACTCGTCTCGATCGCACTTGCAATTTCGTGAGCAGAACGGGCCGTGGCAATCGAACGCCTCGCCAATCGGATCAGCGATTCAGTTGTTGCCGCCACAAATCGCACAGCCTGCTCCCATGGAACAGCCGGTGTTTTTGGGCAACGCCGACGCGAAAGCCACCGAGGAAATCGTGCGAACGCCTCGCATGGTCACTCGTGAAGACGCGCGACTGAACGGTGTTCGCAAAACTTGGGAGCCGAAGGGGCCGCTGTTCACACAAACCGAACCGTCGATGATTTTGCGTGGCCCAGAATCGGCCGAAGCAGAATTGGCGGATCCGAACCGGCAGCAATTGGCGGACAACGTTCCGGATTCGTTGGCTCCCAGCAAGATGCCAGCGGAGTTCGATTCGCGTCCGACTCGTTCGGTCTCCGATCGCAATGGCAGTGCGACGTGGGAAGACCAAGCCAATCCGAAACCGAATGCGACGCGTTGGAACGCGCGACGAAATGTCACCGAGCGTTCGCCTCTTCGCGATCCGCAGCCGTCGACGACCATGGCGCCAATCGGCAGCGGGGCTTTGCCACAACAGGCCACCCCAAAGACTCAGGCTCCAACCACTCAAACGCCAACTCTGCCGCCGATGAGTGTTGAATCGCTGCCCAGCCTGCCGGCTTTGAATGCGCCTGCAGATCAGGGCACCGAGTTGAATGCAGCGGCCAGCGATTTGCCAAAGAAGGTTGATGAGCTGACCAGCAAGATCGAAGAGTTGACCGCGCAGTTGAATGCGTTGAAGTCCAGCAAGCCAGCACCGATGGAGCCGAAAGCCAAAGCAGAGGCGGAGCCCGAGGCAGAAGAATCGATCAGCTTGGTTCCGCCCAGCATTCCAAAGACTCGCTCGGCGATCGATTCGTTGCCAGAGATGAAGCCATCCCGGCCATCAACGCGGCACGAAGAATTGCCTTCATTGGAAGACGCTGAACCGGCGAAGAAGGACGATACCGTTGGCAGTGGATTGCAGAGCAACGAGTTGTCGTTGGGCAAGACGCCGTCGATGGAATTGCAACGGGACACGGAGGAAGAGAAAAAGCGAGAACTTGAACGCCGTTTGAACGAAAGCATCGCTGAGCAGTTGCGTCAGGAAGAGGCTCGTGATCGCTCTGAAATCGAGGAGCGTGAAAACCCAATGTCGTTGGACTCGGCGTCACCAAGTCGTCCAAGTGAACGTCACGCTAAAATCAAGAGCGACAAACGGGCGGATGAGTTGTCGCGAGTGCCTTTGCAAGCGGTGGAACGAGACCGTTTGACTCCTTTGGAAGACGCACCTGCCGGATCGGTTAGCTTGCGAGACATTCACGGCAACGATTTGGATGAAGCGGACCTTCAAGAATTCTATGCCGAGGAAGCCGAGACCCAGAATGCAGACTCCGGTTCGACGGACCAACAGCGTTTGCGATTGGCTGAGTTGGACGCGACCGGGCGTCCTAAGACGCACCGCGGAAAGGGTGCCGCAGCGAATCTGAGTACCGGCGTGATGCGTATGCAGCAACCGATCGTACAGTGCCTGCAGCACTACTACACTCGCCGCGAACGAGCCGACGGCCGCAGTAACTGGGGCATGATGCATGCCGTGATGGTCTTCGGGCCTGACACGCGTTTGATTGCTCGCGGTCGTGATTACAGCACCATCGCTTGGATGGCAGGTAACAATGTTTGCCGCGGTCAACGATTGATGGAAATCGAAGGCGGAAAGATCAAGGCTCGTGAGGGCGTTGGACTGCAAGGGCACCAAGCCCAGTGGTTGGCTGTGCTGGCAATGGCCGGTGTGCCCAGCGATTACCCGCTCTACGTAGACGGTCAGAAATTCAGTGTGGCTGATCTCGTCAAAGTCGAAGCGTTCAAGTGCAAGGAAGGCGAAGAACTCACGTTCAGCCTGATTGGATTGTCGCACTACCTCGACACGGAAACGACCTGGGTTGGTGCCGATGGCGAGCGTTGGGATTTCTCTCGCTTGATCGCTGCGGAACTGGACCAACCCGTGGTCGGTTCGGCTTGTGGCGGCACGCACCGTTTGATGGGTTTCGCGCACGCGTTGCGGAAACGGCGTTTGGAAGGCCAACCAATCGATGGCCAATGGGCTCGTGCGGAACAGTTCCTCGATGACTTCGTCGACTACACCCTGCGACTGCAGAACCGTGACGGTTCGATGAGCACGGATTGGTTTGAGTCACGCCAGGACAACGGTGACTTGGACAGGAAGGTCCAAACGACCGGACACATGGTTGAGTTCTTGCTCACGCATTTGCCGGACGAAAAGTTGTTGGAACCCGAAGTGTTGCGTTCGGTCACGTTCTTGTTGAACGCGATGTTGAAGGGACGCAACAACGATTGGTCGATCGGTCCCAAGGGGCACGCGTTGCGATCGTTGGCGTTGTTCCACCAGCGGGTTTATGGTGAACCAGCGCCGTTGGCGAAGCAACGCAGTGTCGCAAGACAGCGCCAGACAACCCGCCGATCCCGATAGAGGTCCCAAAGCGATTTCGCCCTCCCGTAGGCTATGTTTTATATGGCGTTGGGTGAAACGCCGTGACCACGGACGCTCGCAAAGGAGCGTGGTTGGGGTGGACGACTCGCTTCTTTGGAAGCATCGGCTCGGTCGCCAGGTACGACCTGGCCTACGATAATTGTGGCTTGAATTCCCGTTGCCGGATTCGGCTGAAATCGGACGTGCTCACTTAGGCCATGTTTTACATGGCGATGGGTGAAACGCCGGGGCCACGGACGCTCGCGAAAAAGCGGTGGTTGGGGTGGACGACTCGCTTCTTTCGAAGCATCGGTTCGGTCGCCAGGTACGACCTGGCCTACGATGGTTGTGGCACGAATTCGCGTAACCGGATTCGCCTGAATTCGGACCTTGCAGGACGACCTTCGCTACTTTTGATTGCTGAGGATGTAATTCAGCAACTCGAAGATTTCGTCTTCGGTGAACTGATCGAGCAAAGCCTTGGGCATCATCGAAGTTGAGGTTTTGACCATTTGCTCGATCTCATCCTGCTCAATCACGGTGGGCTCCTTCGCTTCCGCATTGGCCAGCAGCTTCACGACGTCGTCGGTCTCGTCGACCAATAACCCCGAGAACGTCTGCCCGTCTGCGGTGAGGACCAGGTGCGTCGCGTACTTGTCGTCGATGCGGTCGGATGGATGCAGGATCTCCTTGAGCACCTCTCGCGAATCGCCTTTCCATTTGCTAACGACTTCGTCGAGTGCCGGGCCGATCTGCCCGCCTTTGCCAGCGACTTGGTGGCAGCTCGCACAGGTGGCTTGTTCGAAGATCTTCTGCCCGATTTCTGCCGTTCGACCACGCAAACCTTCGGTCAGTTTGTCGCCAGCGAAATCGTCGATCGTCCACGCTTGCACAAACGATCGATTGTTGCCAATCGGATCAGCGGGCTCGAATGGATTGGCGTTGTAGGCATCCAGGTCTTCGACAACGACCATCACGCCATACATGCGCTACCAGTGGTGCGGGAACGTGCAAACGTAGGGGTACTCACCGGGTTCGGTGGGAGCCGTGAACGTCATCGCTTCCTTTTCGTTGGAGGCGACCAAGTCGGTGCTGTGGAGTACCAGATCAGAGTCCGGCACGTATTGTTTGCCTTGGAAACCGCCGCGAGGTCCGGCTTGAAGACCGAGTTCCGCTACCTTCTTCAGTTCACCGGGAAGGGTGATGACCAAGTTGTGTGGCATGCCGTCGTGGTTTTCCAAGATGACTTGCACAGGGCGTCCCGCTTCGACGGCGAAGTAGGGCACGTCGTAACGCATCTCTTCATCCACTGTTTTGATGCGGACCAAACGCACGGTGATTTCGCGAAGCCGATCGCGAAATTGTTTGGCCGTTTTGGTCGGCAGTTTGGCAATGGCTCGGTCGGCGACTTGCATCGCGTCGATGAACGAGTCGCTGGTGCGGTTTCTCGCCTTGGTTCGCTCGGCAAAGTTGACGAGATAACGAGCCAGTTTCAGTGACGTTTCTGGTTGATAGGCTTTCTTCGGGACCGCAAGCAGCGTGGCGATTCCGTCTTCGCGAAAACCTTCGCAGGCAAGCTTTCCGACTCGCTCAAACGTGTCTTCCCAGTTGCCAGGCACAACGGCCAGCGTTCGAATCGCGGCAGCGACAACCTCTTTTTTGTCACGATTGGACATCAGCTCGATGACTCGTTCACGCTGTGATTCACGGTCCAGACGATCGGGGAGCATCGCGACTCCGGTCAGCCAATTGACCTTGGCGGCGTCGGATCGCTTCGTCAATTCGAACGATGCAACGTCATCTCCGGCAACAATTAGTCCAGCCAGCGCAACGGGAGCAATCGCGGCATCGTTCTTTCTGGCTGCAGCGGTGAATCGGTCCTGCAACGATTCCAAGTTGCCAGCGGGGAGCTTCAGCAACATGGTCGACAACCCGCGAGCGGCTCGCAGGGTCACCTCTCGTTTGGATTTGTCACGCCAGTCCAAGTCTTCGATCACGCCGAGCAACACATCGCCAGGGTCGGAGTCTTGCAGTGCCACCAAAGCCTCGAGCGCGGCACGTCGGTCTTGGTCACCCACTTCTCCGCGGGCCAAAATCGCGGCATGCAGCGGTTCGTACTTGGGGTCTTTGGAATTTCGTGGGACAGCCAATAGGGCTGGCGTCGACAATCGTTCGATTTGATACGAAACGATTTCAGGTGAAAGATCAAAGTAGACCGGCAGCGCGGCGTTGTACGGAGCGATTTTGCTGCCGTGGCCGTCGAACGTTGCACCGGGATCGGTCAACAAGTGGACTTGATCAACCGCGTATCCGACCTGCGAGTGAACATGGCCAGCGTGTCCATTGTGGGCTTGATGGCCGACATGAGAGTTGTGGCTGTTGTGAGAGTTGTGTTCAGCGTGCGCGGCATGAGCATGATCCGCGTGAGTCATCTCGCTTTTCGCTTCGGGCAGATACGGCGCACGGCTAGCGATGACCTGTTCGAAACGCTGCATCGTTTCTTCGAGAGCGTAGTCGAGGTAGTGGTCCATCGGCATCTCTTTGACTCGCAGTGCCGATCGGATCAAGCGGTCTTGGTCGTCCAACGCCCAAGGTTCGCCAAACGCGTGCGAAATGCCACGCAGAGCTTCCATGCGGACCCGAGGATGTTCGTCGGATGCCAACGCTTCGTAACGTTTGGTCGTGTCGGCGATTCGATCAGCCCAAAAAGACAGCACTCGAGTGCCGGCACTGCGGGCTCGATGATCGTCGCTGGCGAGAACTTCGGTCAGCAGTTCTTCGTTGACTTGGTTGTGAGCTTGATGCAGCCACAGCAATTCCAACAGATCGTGATCGTCGTCCTTGCTGGCTCGGCAATCTGCCAATTTCGCATTCGCGGCGGCGATCACGTCTTTCGTTGGACGGGCATGCAGTTCACGACGGACGCGGTATGCGTGGCGTTGGTTCTTGCGACCGACATCCGAGCACAATTGATCGATCAGGTCGGGGGTGGTGGTGTCAGCGATCACAGGCAACTTCACCAGCGGACGTTCTTTGTGAGTCAATCGCCAAATGCGGCCGTGGCTATGGTCGCGGCTTGGGTCACGCAGATTGTGTTGCAGGTGACCGATCAAAGCGTTGTGCCAATCGATAATGTAGAGCGATCCATCGGGAGCGATTTCAATGTCGACAGGACGGAAGTTTCCATCGCCACCACCGACCAGCATCGGTTCCTCGGTTCCTTCGTAGCCGGAATCCTTTTCGACGACCTCGTGCCTGAGTACGGCGCGATCACCGATCACGTTCGTCACCAGGAAATCGCCTTGAACGTCATCAGGGAAATGTTCGCTGCTGAGGAAGCGACATCCAGCCAGCGGGCGAATGCGTTTCGGGTAGAACGTTTGGTAGGGGACCAAACCGTCGTTGTAACCCTGTTCGCCTGCAACGCGACGATGTTGTGCACCGCCCGGGTGTTTGATCGGATAGTCCAGTCGCGTGCTGATCCCGGTTGCCCAGTAACTCCTGCCCGGAGACGCATCGCCGATGAAGTCTTGTCCCCATTCGTTGAAGCCGAATCCCCAAGGGTTGGCGAACGCGAAATTCACGTGGACGCCGAATTTCTTGGTCGTCGGGTCGTAGCGAAAAACGCCTCCTTCCAAGTTTCGAGTCAGGCCGTAGGGGCTTTCGATTTGAGTGAACTTGAACGTCCCTTCTTGGGCATACAGATGCCCGCCAGGGCCAAAGTCAAACGCAGCCAGACCGTGGTGTGAATCGGCGGTGTCAAAGCCGACGATCGCTCGAGTTCGCTTGTCCGCGACATCGTCGCCATCGGTGTCCTCTAGGAAGTAGATGTCGTGTTGCCCGCCAACGAAGACGCCACCGCGTCCGATTTCGAAACCGGTCGGTTGGTGCAATCCGCCGGCGAACGTTTTGCACTCGTCCGCGTCGCCGTCACCGTCGGTGTCTTCCAGGATCAACAGCTTGTCATCCATCGGTGACTTCGGTTGCCAGTGTGGGTAGCTTGGCATCGTCGAGACCCACAACCGGCCTTGGGAATCGAAATCCAGAGCGACCGGGTTGGCAAGTTCGGGGAACTGTTGCTCGGAAGCGACCAATTGAATCTCGTACCCATCCAGCAACGTGAACGTTTTGAGCTGTTCGTCGGTCGTCAAGTATTCCAGCGACCCGAGCTTGCCGCGTTTTGCATTCGGATCATCGGGCCCGCCCACATTGGTTTTCGGAATGATGAATGGCAGCGTGTTGGAGTCGTCGATCGGTTCGCTGATGTTCTCGCCACCGGCGATCGCCCACACGCGAGCGTCTCGGTTGGCGGTCATCTGGTCGAGGATTTCCAGTTCGCGGTTCATGACCGAGCGGTTGTTGTAGGTTCCATCGCTGCCCGCGGTGCCACGTTTGCCATAGATCGAATAACCGTTGACGGCGCGATAGCGATTGAACCAGTGAAAGTTTTTGTCCGCGACAGCGGCCAACAGAGTCGGGTTGATTTGTTCGGGGGCGTCGACTTCACCCAGCAGTCCACGAACCATGATCGGGGCGAGAGCGGTGTAACCATCTGAGTTCAGATGCCCGCCATCCAGCGTCAGTTGCTGCTCGCTCTGTTCAAAGAGTTGCTTCGTTGGCGTGAACAGATTGATGAACGAAACGCCGCGCTTTTCGGCCACGGTTCGCATCGTCCGTGCGATTTTGCTGAGCGCGGCGTTTCGAGGTTCGGCGTCAGGAAGGTTCGGGTCTTCGGTCGCTTCAAACGCAATGGGCGAGACCAATGCGATGCGCGGATTGCTCTCTCCGTTGTAGACCTGCGACTGAGTGTGTTGGATCAGCTCGTCGAGTTCTTGGGTGAAGTCACGCAGGACTTTTTTGTGATCCAGTCCTTCGCGGAGGCGAAACGATTCGTTGTAGCCAAAGAACATCAGCACAACGTCCGCACTGCTGTGCGTGAGGTGTTCGTCCGGTGATCCAAAGTTCAGGCTCCGCAACCGGATCTTGGGTTCATCCCCCGGAGCACAAAGGTTTCGGATCGTTAGGTCCAAATCAGGACGCACCGCATGCAAGAGAGTTTCAAACTGATTCTCATGCTGCATCCGTTCACCCAACGCGTTTCCGATCAGACAAACGTGGTCGCCCGGTCGGAGTTCCAACGCCGGCGGTTGAGCGTGGACGATTGCGGGTAAAGAAACAAACACCAACGCCGCGGAGGCGAAGAGATGGCGAAGAACTGTCATCGGTTGGGGATTCAAAAGACAGGAGAGACAGGAGGTGGGATGATAGCGAGACCTGCACGTCAGCCAGAAAGTTGACGACTAGCAAGTTACAACGGTCGCATGAGCGACGTGTTCTCGAGTCCAGATTCTTACACAAGTTCCATGAACCCGTGTGGTTGGGGCCCGAGAATCGCCCAGCGTTTCCGCGGATTTGACGACGCGATCCCAGCGATCACCTCCGGACATGAGGAGGTGGCGGAATTCGTTTGCGAAGAGGAGTGAATTGCGTCGTGGTGAGGTGGTCCACGACGCGGTCACGAACTCACGGTCGATCCAGATGGTCCAGGTGTTGCTGGATCAAGCCTTTCGGATCCGGATGGAACGGCAGTCGAAACAGCTTGGAATTCATCGGGTAAGGCTTTCCTGCCATCGCGTTGACGTGCCGCACCATGTTGAAGATTTGCATGGCCTCTGTTGGCGACTGACTGAGTTCCAATGTTCTTTGAAAAGTCGGGCGAGGGTCTTTGACATGCAAAATCGCGGCGAGTTGCGCGGCTCTGGCTGCGACCAGTGGCTCGGAATCGAGCATCCGGCGGTGCAGCAATTTGACGAACGTATCGTCGGCCGCCATGTCTAGATTGGCCGATCGATTCCATGCGGCAATGGAACTCGCTGCGACCAAAGCCCAGTATCGCTCCAGCTTGTCTCCGCTGTTGATTGCCGACAGCAGAGCCTTGTTGGCTTGGTCCCATGGCATGACCGCGATGTTGGCGGTGTCGATGTAGCCAGCGATCTCATTGGACAAACGCTTGCCATTTTCGACTGGAGCATCAATGACTTTCAACATGCCAGCTTCGGTCAAGAACCCAAGGTCATTGGTTTCCTTCAAATGCGCGTTCAGCTTCGCACGCAGTTCTGTCAGTCGGTCCCCATAGTCCGGGTCATTTGCCAAGTTGTTCACTTCATGCGGATCGTCCGCCAAGTTGAACAGCAACTCCGGTGGACGCGGTTTGAAGAACTGGCTTTGGACGTCATTGAGTTTGCCGGTGTGATACCGGTCTCGCCATTGTTGGTAGGCCAACATCTTGTAGCGGTAGTCGGCCCACATGGCGTCGGGTTGAAATGATTCGAACGAGCGAATCAGTTTCCAGTCGCCAACGCGGATTGAGCGAACCAGATCGTACTTCTCGTCCATCCGGTCGGCGTAACCAAACGTTGTGTCGCGCGAGTCGACTTCGGCCGCTTCGATTCGCTTGCCCAAAAACGCTTTGCCATCGATCGGACCAGCTTCGTCCAGCGGCACACCCGCCAGACTTAGCACAGTGGGAGCAAAGTCGATGAATGACACGAAGCCTTTGGTGCGAGACCCCAGTTCACGATCGACCAGTCGGCGATAGTTGTCGGGAATGCGAACGACCAATGGCACGTGCAGACCGGATTCATAGATGTAGCCCTTCCCTCGAGGCAGCACGCCACCATGGTCACCGAAGTAAAACACGAACGTGTTTTCCAGCTCGCCGGCTTGTTCCAATTGTTCGATCACGCTGGCGACTTTCTCGTCGATGATGCTCATCCGGTCGCGATAAAACGCGGCGGTGTGCCGGAAGACTTGCGTGTCGGGAAAGTAGGGCTGAAGCGAAACGGTTTCTGAATCGAAATCGGTTGGTTTCTGCAACGCGTCGACTCCGAAGTGCAAGCGGCCTTCGTGTGAATCAGCAAACGTGACCACGTGGAAGAAAGGTGTGTCATCGGCGGGTCGGTTTTTCCATGACGCTTTTCGCGAGGAATCATCAAATGGCCTCATCCGCTTTTTCGCGTTGTAGTCCTCTTTGGAATTGTTGGTCGTGTAGTAGCCGGATTGTCGAAGCCACGCGGGGAACATTTCGACGCCGAGTGGCAGCGTCGCGAGCTCGGTCTTGCGATGGAACTGCGTGCCGATGCGAGGCCCGTAGCAGCCCGTGATCAGCGTCGTTCGGGCGGTGGAGCAAACCGGTGCGTTGCTGAACGCTCGGTCGAAGGTCACGCCATGCGCAGCCATCGCTTCGATGGCGGGCGTTTCGACGCCGGTTTCGTCGAAGTGTTTCAAGTAGTGCTTGGAGTTGTCTTCCGACATGATCCAAACGATGTTCGGACGCGAGGCCGGATTGACGGCATCGCTCTTTGGTTCTGACTGAGCATGAGCCGCCGAAGCAATGAATAGGATTGCCATCGGATAGGTGACGGCACGGATCGTCGACTGAAACATCTTTGGCAAAACCTTGGGGTTCGAAGGCGGGACCGATCGGGATGGTGGGCGTCGATTTGAGGCAACCGCGAACGTGTGGGACGTTCTTGGGTGCGACCGGATGCCCCCCAATGTATCAGCTTGTGTTTACCAATCCGCCGAATCGTGGCTGTTCCGACCAGAAATGATTGGTCGGACAAAGAACAATTCGTCGCATCGGAATGATCTGGCGTACGAGCCGAATCGGTGCAACTGATGCAGTTTCTCATTGACCGATGCAAATCATCCGAAAGTGGTTTGCGGTTGCGGGTGCTACCCAGTTTCGCGAAATGAAACAAAATGAGCGACTTCGTGCCTGGCATATCTTTCTCCGCTTTCGATCCATCCGAGCTCCGAATGAACCCTCTGTTTGACACTCACGCTCATTTGAATTCCAAGGACTTCAACGACAATGTTGCCGAGGTGGTCGAGCGGGCTCGCCAGGCTGGTGTGGTTGGCATCGGCGTGATCGGGATCGATTTGGCGACGAGCCGACGAGCCGTTGAGCTGGCGGGTGAGTTCCCTGACATGATTCATGCGGTGGTCGGGATCCAACCCAATTCCGTCGCAGAATCCTCCGATGGCGATTTCGCGGAAATTGAGACGCTGGCGACGTCTCCCGGGGTTCGCGGGATCGGCGAAACCGGCTTGGATTGCTATTGGGATGACACGCCGATCGAGCAGCAACAGGTTGCGTTCGACCAACACATCGATCTGGCCTGTCGAACGAACTTGCCAATGGTCATTCACATGCGTGAAAGCGGTGATCTGATCGCAGAACAACTGGCTCGGCAAACGCAACTTCCGGCCGCGGTCATGCATTCCTTCACGGGAGACTGGGAATTGGCCGAGCGTTGTTTGGAGATGGGATTGATGATCAGCTTCGCGGGGATGGTCACATTCAAGAAGAGCGATGATCTTCGCGAGGTCGCCAAACGCGTTCCGGAGGACCGATTGCTGATCGAAACGGATTCGCCGTACTTGTCGCCCGAACCGCTGCGGGGGAAACGGCCGAACGAGCCCGCTCGGGTGGCGCACGTCCTGCGTTGTTTGGCCGATGTACGGAATGTGCCAACTTCGAAGCTGGCGGAAGCGACGACCGCCAATGCGAGGCGATTTTTTCAACTGTCGTGAATCCAGCAGACGCTGATCATTATGATCGCGTGTGATTCGGTAAGATGCGATGAAGCAATGGTGTGGATCTGATTTCGTCTGCCGAATCCATTGATTCTGAATTCCCGAACGAGATCTTCATCAAACCTTCAACGAAAGGGCGGTTTGTGGGTGGTGTCAAACTTCACCTCTTCAACGAAACTACTCGCGGACCGGAAGAAATGAATCTCCTCTCAAAACGCAGCATGCGGACGAATGTCAAAAACCAAAGTTCTCATCGTTGAAGATTACCGGCCGTTGGTGGAAACGCTCGAGTACCAGCTCAAACGAGCGGGCTACGATGTCTATCGAGCGGCTGACGGTCGGGAAGCTCTCAACCAAGCCAAGCTGTATCTGCCGGACGTGGTTGTCCTCGATGTCGATTTGCCGATTCTCAGCGGCGTGGAAGTTTGCAAGCAGTTGCGGTCCGACGCGACGACCAAAGACACTCTGATTTTGATGCTCAGTGCGTTGGGCGAAGAGTCCGATCAAGTCGTCGGATTCGCGGTCGGGGCGGACGATTACGTCGTCAAACCCGTCGAGAGCTACAAGGTTCTGCTGCAGCGAATCAAAGCCTTGCTGCGTCGCCGAGAACCCAGCATGGACGACGCCGACTCCATTTCGCGATGCGGAGTGACCGTCGATCGCAGACGTTTTGTGGCCACGATCGAGGGGGAGGCGGTCAAGCTGACCAAAAGTGAGTTCCGGTTGCTGGACACCCTGATCCGCCAACCCGGCCGAGCCTTCGACCGCAGCGAACTGGTCGACGCTGCCCTGGGCGAAGACACGATGGTGCTGGAGCGAACGATCGACGTCCACGTCCGGGCCCTCCGCAAAAAAATGAACGAACACGCGGATTTGGTCGAAAC
>NZ_JBICHO010000500.1:0-8798 GCF_043100905.1 Rhodopirellula sp. JB055
GTCTGGGATGCTGTGTCTCCGCTCGGACTTATCTGCCCCACTTGGCTTACCGCGTCTGAATTCGATCAATCCTTGGACCACCATTCAATCCAATTGCACGACCTTCCAGTATCCTACCGAATTCTGCGGAAATCGCTCGAAATGCTGGAGGGCGAAATTGGGGCAAACTGTGTTCGTTTGGTCCTTTGGTTCGACTGCTAACCAGCTTCACGTTCGTACAACATGGTTTTTACGCTGAGGCCCTTCGGGCACACCTTCGTCCTTTGGCAACGATCGCTGGCCTTGGTACAATTTCTCGTAGTTCAGCTTCGTCCGCTTCGTTTAGGGCGGTGTCGTAAAAACCTTCCGTTGTGCACCCTGAGGTTAATTCGCCATGAGCATCGATTTAGCTGACCTCCGCAAACTGCCCGTTTCGGAGAAACTCCGTATCGTCGAAGCACTTTGGGACGACATTGGCGCGTCTGATGAACCGATTGTGCTTGAGCCGTGGCAACGTGACGAAGCAAAACGTCGAAGCGCCGAACTGAAGGCCGATCCATCGATCGCAATTGATCGCGCAGAACTTTGGCGACGCGTGAATGGCTGAACCGCTGCGTTTTCATCCGGATGTTGCCGACGACCTCGAAGGTGCGGCAGCTTGGTACGACGAGATTTCAGTCGAATTTGGGAGATCGGTTTCGGGCTGCTGTCGACTCGCGTTTGGACGCGGTGGAACTACGGCCAGAATCGTTTGGAATGGTTGATCCGCCGTTGCGTGCGGCTCGTGTCGAACGTTTTCCGTATTTGATTGTCTTTGAACATTCATCTGTGGCAACGGAAGTGCTCGGCGTTTTCCATACGGCATCCGATCCGAAGAAGTGGCGGAGACGTAAACGGTAGCAAGTCGGGCACACAACACTGAACATCCGCAAGGTCGCTGCGCGATCGCCTTCCTTCTTTCGCAACGCGGGCTCGCGTTATAGAATCAATCGTCGTTCCACGTCGTCCGCTTCGTTTACGGCGGCGACAGATGTTCTTCCCGTTGTGCGAACCTAGCTGTCCAGTTCTTCGCGCAGTTTCGCCCGGACGTCCATCAAGATTCGGCCCAACATGTTCTTCCCTGTGCCGTCTCCACCGTCACCCCAATAGTCGTCGTTCGCCGTGTGTTCGATGATCTTCGCGTCTCCTGTTGCCAACAATAACTCGTGCAGTTCGTCGTGTTGAGTGAACTTGGCCATCACTGCTTCGCGCATGACGTTGACCTTCGCTGACTCCCAATCTCGCCTCAATGTCCGCTTTCGGTCTCGCCCCATTCGTGCTGCCAGCATCGGCGAATTCGCCTTGCGGATTTTCTCTTGCTCCGATTTGTCCTTGAACTTCATGGCCTGAAAATAGTGTTCCGTCGTTGGCCACATCTTCTTGCCAATCTTGATCGGGAATCCCGCGAAATTGGAGAATTCACCGTATTCGTCGGCCGTGCTATAGAACTTGATTGGTTCGGTCATCGCCGGTTCCCTGCCGGATTGCTTGCGGGCGTATTGGGATGGAGACACCCAACCCGCATCATAGGTTCGCAGAACGATTTAGGATTTAGGGTCAGCGAGGTACGAGTCTGAACCTCAATGCTTGTTCAAGGCGAGTCGCTTTGCGGTGGGGACACTCCGGCGTTGGTTCCCAGGTGATTTTGTCCGCTGCGGCGTGCTCTGGCGGAGGGCTTTGTGCGAGGTTCGGTTCGGCGTGGTGGTTTGGGCAGCCGCTCTGGATACGCCGAACGGTGTTTTGAATCAGGCAAGGGCGTTGATCGGCTGTTGGAATCGTGTGCCGGGATGCTTTTCAGGTCAGGTGATTGCGACAGTCGCGCAGGGGCAACCGAGCTGCAGTTGCTGTCTTCGCAGCAAGACATACTGTCGGACCTGTGCTTCGAAGAGTTTTTCCGGGGAGCAAGCGAAGTGCTCAGCCAAGTGGGCGATGGCATTGCGGTAGCACGCGATGGTGCTGGGTTGCTTTCCGCTGAGCAGCAAGTCTTCCCGAAACCGTTTGGCGAGGTCAGAGTGAATGCGAGTGAGCGTGGTCTTTTTTTGAAGTCATCGTCGAGTTCCTGACGAGGGAGTGAAGCCATAACCCAGGGCGTTGCCCTGGGCTGGCATAGGGCTGCCCCTTTGGGCGAAGTCGAGGAACAGAACCTGCACAGTCCAAAGCGGTGTCAATGCCAACCTCTTGACGTCCCACGCTTAGGGCTTCGGCACACCTTCGCTCGTATGGCAACGGACGCTGGCATTGGTACAATTTTCGGTGATTCAAACTCCCCTGCTTCGTTTCGGGCAGGGGCATCAAGTTTTCCGTGAGGCGACTTTCCGTATGCGGTGCGTTTGGTTCGTAATGACTCGCTCTCAGACACTGCCAGGATCGGACTTTCCTGGTCCTGTTGGCACAACGGTCTTCGTAGAATGCTCGCTACGCGCCGAAACCATTCGTGATGCTCTCGACCGCGCGGAGCAGGCATTGTTGAGTGACGGTTACCGGATCAAGCACATCAGCCGTTGCTTAGGGTATGACCTCGACGATTGGAATTACGATGAGTACCCTGCGAATTCCGACTTTCGCCAGCGTTGTGAGACTCTGGTGGCCTCCGATAACATTGAATTCGGGCCGTTTTGCTACTCTGAAAACGGCTCCCGGATGGATGGATGGAGGGTAGAACTTTATCCCCAAATGTTGGCGTGGCTGGTGACTGTCGTGGAGCGATGTGACGCGAACGGTTCTAAATGGTCTCGGTTGGGTTGAGGATTTAAGTTGGGAGGCTGCACGACCGTTGCGTTGAAAATATCAAGCAATGGTTCAGGACATTCTCGGTGAATGGTGAAACGAACTCCTGGATCAGGACTTCCGGATGTCGATGACGCGGGTTCCTGAGAGTGTGTCGTGCCAGCCGACTTGTTTGTCACCGATAAGAAAAGAGATTGGTTCGAACGGGAGCATGCGAGCCAGTGTCCGTCCCAGAATTTTGCCGAACCCTGCTTTGCCGCCATCGACCGAGACGACACGCGTTCCGGTCATAAACTTGGCAATGGTTGCACCAAAAATTGCCTCGAATGCGACGTAATAGATGAGGAACATTCCGAAGAACAAGGTGTAGGCGATTACTAAGAAAATGGCCATCTGATTTTCGTTCGGTTCCCGTCCAAGAAACAATGGAGCCAGAAGACCGAGCACCACGCCACCACCGCCCATGAACATTGGAAGAAATATGCCATCGAGAAAATAGTTCAAAGCACGCTGGTTCTGCGAGGCATAATTTCCGGTCCCTGCGGACGCGGAATTGCTTCCCTCATCCAACGATGTCGCGTACGGATTGTGCCCTCCGCCGCTGGATGCCGTCGGCATCATTCCTGGCTGAGCCACGACGGCGACGGGAGCCAAATCGGTTTCTGTGAGTTCATCGAACAGGCCTGCATCAGCTCCCAAGGGGCTGGCGGCGGCCTGTGGCCGTCGTACAGGGGCAGCGGGCCTGGCCGAGGCAGGTGCGGACCGTGCTGCGGCAGGTGTTGGAGCCGCACCCTTCGGGCTGGGCACTCGCAGTTGCTTGCCGCAGGGGCACTTCACGGTTTTTCCCGCGGCGCTGTCCGGGACCTGGAGCAATTTCGAACAACCCGGGCATTTCAATTTCATCGATCAGTCTTCCCATCGTTTTGGTCCCGAAGAGGTTTGCGCCCGGGACAGCCAATTTCTTCGCGAATCGGTTCGCGACGAAAGAAATGATAACCCAATTGGTTGTTCAGACATCAGGTTGGCTGTCAATTCCAGCGTGATGCACCGCTGGGTGGCGGTCGATTGCTCTGGATTCGCGGATTTCCCCGGCGTGAGTGTCTGGTCGATCCTAGGTACCCACCAACGGAATTGGGAAGATTCCATGAAAAAACGCCCGGTGCTCGTGTGAGCTTCCGGGCGCTGAGTGGATCACTCGATCCAGTGGTGTTTACTTGATTGCACTTTTAAGTGCTGCCGCAGCGTCGACGCCCGTTTCCACGTTCGTGTCGCCAGCCGCTCGGTTCAGGTTCGAGTTGACTTCTTTGCTGGCACCGGAGTCTTTGACACTGGCGTCCGCTTCGGGGGTGAGCCCAGCGTCTACATTTGACTCCACATTTGCACGCGATTCGCCAACGACGTTTGCTTCGTCTTGATCGTGATGATCGTTGTCCAACGCAGCATCGCGTCGGGGAGCCGTGGTGTCTTGGCCGGCATTTCCATAGCCAGCTTGATATCGTTCTTGGCTGTCGATTGCATCCGTCTTCGTTTCGCCATGGAAGTAGATTCGTTGCCCGGCAACGCAGATGTATTCTCGGCCACTGGCGTCATGGCGTAGCGTGTAAACGTCTTGGCTGGTTGTGCCGTATCGATTCACCGAATGATGGTGGTGCGTGGTCCCCGCACGATGGGGCACGCCGACGTGGGAGCCACGGAAGCGATGCACGGTTTGCCCGTGTCCGTTGTGCATGTAGCCGTGGTTCTTGTAGACGTTGTGATCCTGGTATCCAACGCTTGGGTTCGTACCGATACTCTGGTGGTACGGTTGGCCCTTGACCGTGACGTTCTGACCGACATTGGCACGGATGCCTTGATCCCAGTGCAGGTTGCCGTTTCGGTTCGCTCGGCTGTTGGCGATTCCGTTGGACTGAATGGAGGAGCTCGCTGCAGCATCGTCGACTTGGTTGCGAAAACCATCGGCGGCTTCGCGGGCGATGTTTTGGGTTTGGCCGGCGGTCCGACTGACCGTGTTTCCGACTTGGTTTGCGGCGTTGTTCAGAACACCTTGTGCACTGGCCATGCTGCCTGTTGCGACGAAGCTTAAGAACGCGGCGGAATGGATGAACTTCTTCATGTTGTTTTCCTTGATTGTGGGGTGATGGGGCACTGGCGACGACGTTCAAAGAGCAAAGCTCAATGTCTTTGTGTCGCCCAATGGGGGATGCCCCGAAAGCGTCTTCGTTGAGCAGACGTTGGTTGCAACCGGTGTTCCGTCGAGGCGAAACTGAAGACAAAATTGAGCGTGGCGTTGAAGATGGGTGGATCGACGCACCGGTGCGGCGTCGGTCGACAACGATCGGCTGATAGCCGCTGCCTGGGCTGTTGTAGGGCGGCCCCGTGGGGCGAATTCGTGCAACAGAGAGATTGCGCAACGGTGCTTGTGCAAACCAATGCGCTTCACAGAATCAAACATTTCTGCGAGCCTGCTTCGTTCGTTCCGCGTGGCTAAGCACTGCCGAGCAAGCGAGCACCAATGGCGGAAAGCAAAAGTGCGCCGGGAACGATGGCAACCGCGGTCCATAGCAAGTACCGCTTCAACGACACGCCCGCTGCCGCAGCGACTCCAGCGGTTAAATGTGCGCCAACACCGGGGATTTGTCGGCCTAGAACCAAGAACCAAGGGCTGCCGGCGGGCCAGCGTGATAACCATGTTGGCATTTTCTGGCGGGCGTCTTCGGCGGATTCCACTCCGGTCAGTAAACGGATGGTCAAGAACTCCAGCGTCGATCCAAGGAACCAACCCAGCCAACCAAGAAAGACCGCAGAGTGATAGGGGTACAGGCCACCATTGGCAATCACGATCACGTCAGAGGGGACGGGTGCGGCAGCGATCACGGCATGCAGCGGCACCGTGACAACGGGTGCGATCCATCCAAGACGCTGGTGCATCGCTCGCAGATCTTCCCCGCTGGTTTGAAATGCAAACCAGCATCCGACCAGCAAAACGATGGGCAACGCCACGCGAAAAATGCGTTTCCAAAGAGGTTGGCTCTTGCCGGTGGGGTGTTCTTCGGCGGGATCGGCGGGAGACATTCGATCAGCTTAACAGCTTTTCGCAGCGTTTCTCGGAGACTTTCACCGCCGTGCCGAGGGGCTGAGCGAATTGGCTGACTCGGAGTTCCTCGATCAGCCAGCGGAATTCGCTGGTGCATTGTGATTTGGGGTCTCGGCGGTCTTCCGGCAAACCGTTCAGCCAGCGCTGCCACAGGCGATTGATCAATTGCCGGCTGTCGGCGTCTCGCGAAGCAGCGCTGGTGGCTTTTTCGAGTCGATACGCAATCGCCTTCAAATAGCGAGGCAAATGCTGCAGGTTCTGCCAGGGGGTCCACTGGACGAATTGATCTGCCACCAACCATTCGATTTGTTGCATCACGTCCGCGCGAACCTCATTCAACTTGGGTGAATTGGATTCCTCCCACCGGCAACGCATGGAGTGGTACGCATCTGTCAGTTTGCCCAGCCATCCGGCGATGTCTTGGGTCGCTTCGCCGATTCGTTGCGGTGCCATTTGGATGCGTTCATCGAACTCGGTTCGTTTTCGTACCACCGGCATCTTGCGACCTGGTTGGCTTTCGACCAGCGCGACTCGAACGATCAGGTCAGCGAGCGCGTGCTCAATGACGGTGGAGGAGATGACTGGCGCGAGTTTGATCTTGGCTTCCGCAAGTGCCGGCAGATGTCGGACTTGGGCACGCAAGTCTTTTCGGCAGGCGATCGCAAACAGTCGCATCATGCCGAGCCGCGTGGCGTCTTCCGCGGTGGCTTCATCGGAAAACAGTTTGGTCGAGACCGAGTCGCCTTGATCGACCAGGCCGGGATACTGGGCGACTTGAACACCGCCCCGTTTGCGAACGACTTCGCGAGGCAACACGTCCAGTTCGAACGTTGTCATCTTGTCGCGGGACCAATCTGCTTCTGGATCGCTGGTCGCAGCGGTGACTTCGGCATCGTCAATCACGCGCGAGCCGAGCTTGGCTTTGACAGCGTCGACCCCACGAGTCTTCTCAATCACGTTGCCGGTGTCATCGACGACATTGACTAGAAACTGGAGGTGTGGTTCCAGCTTTTCGTCTTGGAAATCCGACTCGACCACACGGACTTCTGCATGCCGCGTCAACGCTTCGCACAGCGTTGGCATGAATGGGACTTGGCCGCGTTTGTCGGAGATTTCTTCGACAACTCGGGCGGCGACGTCCGCGGCGGGAACCAAGTTGCGACGCAATCGTTTGGGCAACGATTTGATCATCGCGATGACTTTGGGTTCCAGCAAACCAGGCACCAGCCAACCGAGTGCATCGTCGCTGACTTGCGGGAGCGCGGCTTCATGGATCGTTAGGTGAACCCCATCGTCCTCGGCTCCGGGGCGGAAGTGATACTGCAGTGGCAAACGGGATGACCCCGCAGCCAATTCGTCTGGGTAAGCGTCCTCGGCGATCGCGACCGAGTCGACCGACACGATGTCTTGTGGACGCAGGTAAGGCGTTGTTTTCGATTCCTCGTCGGCAGTTTCGGATGGTGGATCCGCCAACCATGCCGCGAGGGCGACGTCGTTGTTCAGTTTGGACACCCAGGGCGGCGTGGGACTTTGCCGGTCAAACTTTTCCAATCGCGGTCGATCACACACGTCTTCTGGCAATCGCGACGCATAGAAAGACAGCAGCGAGTAGTCATCAACCACCAAGTCACGTCGACGAGTTTTCGCGGCCAACTTTTCGATCGATTCGATCAAACGCCGGTTGTGGCGGACGAACTTCGCGGTCGTCGGCAATTCGTTCTCTAGCAATCCGTGGCGAATCAGAAGGTCACGCGAGGTGGCTGGATCGATGGGAGCCAGCGGAACGCGGCGGCGAACGACGACGGGCAAACCGAACAACGATTGACGCTGGTAGCAGAACGCTCCGCCGCTTTTGCGACTCCAGTGTGGGTCGCTGTAAGAGGCTTTGAGCAAGTGCGGCGCAACGGCCTCGATCCATCCCGGTTGGATCTTCGCACAAGTCCGAGCGTATTGCTTGGCCGTTTCGACCAACTCGGCAGCGACAATCCACTTCGGTTTGGCGTCGAAGATTCCGCTGCCGGGCCATAGGAACAATTTCAATCCACCGGCACCCGTGTACTCGTTTTTGTCGCCGGCCATTGCGATGCCAGATAGCAATCCCGTCATCAAGGCTTGATGGATCAGAACGTACTTGTCCGAGTCGACAACAGGTTGTTCGTGATCTGCTTTGGCGGGATCTAAATCGGCGTATCGGATTTTGCCAACGGAATTTCGCGGTGTGGTTGATTTCCCTTTGGGACGACGTCGTTTGCCTTCGCCGATCGAGGCCGCCATTTCTTTGAGTTGGCGATACACGTCCGCCCACTCGCGCATTCGAGTGGGCGACAAGAAATTCTTGCGAAGGATCCGCGTGAGCTTTCCTCGACTGTGGTCTCGTCGCATTGAGTCGTAGAAACGCCACAGTCTCAGCAGCGAAAGAAAATCGCTTTCGGGATCCTTGAATGCCGAGTGAGCTTCGTCGGCGGCGGCACGTTTTTCCGGCGGTCGGTCGCGAGGATCGGGGTTTTCCATCGCGGCGGCAATGGGCAAGACTTCCGGCAGCACACCCATCTCTTTCGCAGCGATCAGGATGCGGCCGACTCGCGGGTCGACGGGGAGGCGACCGAGTTGCCAACCAATTTCCGTCAGTTCCTTGTCTTCGTCGATTGCACCGAGTTCATGCAGCGTTCGCATGCCTTCGCGGATGGCTTCCGCACGCGGCGGATCGATCAGTGGGAACTCTTCCAGTCGCCCAAGACGCAGTGTTTTGCTTTGCAGGACGACGCTGGCGAGGTTGGTGCGCCGAATCTCAGGAGTCGTGAAGGCGTCGCGGGTTTCGAAATCTTCGACACTGTACAGACGCACGCAGATGCCGGGGCCGACGCGACCGCAACGACCGGAACGCTGGTTGGCGCTGGCGCGGCTGATCGCTTCGACGGGCAATCGTTGGACCTTGGTCCGTGCGCTGTAGCGACTGATT
>NZ_JBICHO010000501.1:0-10638 GCF_043100905.1 Rhodopirellula sp. JB055
GTGGCAAGCCGATCGAGACTTTCACTCGTTTGACGGGCAAGCCGGCCATCCGGGTCGTCGAGTACTCTTGTCCGGCGACCCGTTTGCTGGTTCGCTCATCCTCTTTGGTTTTGGAGGTTTGGGCGGTGGCGTCCAGTTTGACGGGGCGGTTGCTGCTCAGTGCATTGGATTGCGCACCTGGGACGCCGCCGGGTGTCGGACGCGATGATTCGGTTTCGCGTTTGCGAGAAGTTTCGTTCAGCGTGGTGGGTTGATCGGCGTATTTCAAACTCGCTTTCTCGGTGCTCATCGTCGGATCAATTTCCACGTGGGTCGCCACATGAATCTTTCCGTAGCCCATTAGGTGATTGCGGATTTTCATCTCAAACCGCTCTTCTTCTTCACGGCGTTTTCGCGACAGGGGGTCGTCATCATCGGCCAGGTTGAAGGGCGCGGATCCGTTCGTGTCCGTGACCACGACATCGTCGACCGACATGCCGGCAAACGCGGATCGCACCATGTCCTTGATCTGCAAGATGCGATCTCGGGACAGCGGGGAAATGCCTTCGGGTTCGACGGTGACACTGGCCGATTGCGGGCGGGTGCGCGAGAGGCCCATGCGTTCGCCTTGGTCGTAGTCCACTCGCGCGGTCCGAATGTCAGGGAACATCATGATGTTGCGAGCGAGGTCGAGCAGCTTGCCATTTCGTTGCCTTGCCAATCGCTGTTCGTTGGATTCAAACGGACTGGATTTGTCGATGGCAGCTTGGACGCTGGTTCGTAAAGACAGAGGCAGCGACGCGGAATTTTCGAGCGCCTTTAGAAATTCGCTGCGTGACTCAATTGGAATTTTGATGCGGCGGCCTTCGCGGGTCCACCCACGAAGGTCGGCGGATCCGAATGCGATTTCGGCCGCGTCCAAATCGCGTTCGCTGAAACTGCGGCCGCCAAGCAAGTATTCCGTAGACGGGCTTGAACTGCCACGCACTAAAAAACCCAGTGCGACAATGATGGCCGTCAACAGCAACCCCGCGATGATTCGCGAGGGAACAGGCATCGTGGAATAGATGCTTCGAAATTGGTCGAGAACGGATTGAAGCATGAAAGATTAGTCAGATCTGAACTTGTTGGATTTCTCGGTAGGCGTCCATCAACTTGTTGCGGATTTGCATCAGCATGCGGAAGGCCAAATCCGCCTTTTGAACCGAGGTCAGGACTTCGGCTTCATTGACATCACCGCCGGTCAACATGGAATGAACCATCGAGTCGGCTTGGTTCTGCATCGAGTTGACGCCTTTGACTTGGTCCATCAACAGGTTGCCTAGTTCACCGAACGAAGAGTCGGTGGGGGCGGACTGTGTTGAGCTGGGGTCAAGCAGCGAAAAGGCTTGGTTGGATTCTTTTTGTTGCGGCCCGGTTGGCTTGTTGACCTGTGACGACGCGCCGCCCTGCAACGCGCTGAACGTTGGCGGAGGTCGGAAAGAAGCAACAGGTTGCATGAGGGTGGAAAGCGAATCAAAAAGGAAGGGCGAATGTGTCGCGAGCGATCAGGGCCAGCGAGCCGAGCGGGGCCGCTGCGATCAGGCCAAGATGGCGAGTCGTTGGCGGCTCATGCTCTTGCTGATTTCAATCACACCCACGTTGGCTTCGTAAGCGCGTGTGCTTTCCAATGCGTCGACCATTTGAGTTGTCAGGACGATGTTTGGGTGCGCGACATAACCTTCCCATTTGCCTTCGCTGATGGCCAATGGGTGGTCGGGTTGGTAGCGATACAGCGGTTCGGAATCGTCGACCATGACTTCAGCGACTTTCACGCCAGCGGCTTCACCGGGGCTGGCGGTTTCGTCGGTTTGAAAGACGACCTGTCGCGCTTGGTAGGGATTCGGGTTGCCGTTTTCGTCGACCAAGGAAGACATGTTGGCGATGTTGCCCGAGATTGCATTGAGTCGCGTGCGCTGAGCGACCAACGCTGAGGTGCTGATGTCGAGTGCACTGATCATGGCGATCTCCAAACAATGAGGGGGACGAATCGAGTGAGGAAGGCGTCTTAGGCACGTTCGGTGATCGCGGCACGCAGCAGTTCAAATTGGCTGCGAAGCGTCGTCACGGCGAGGTCGTGCAAGTGTTGGTTCTTGGATATTTCGGTGACTTGTTGTTCCAACGAAACGTCGCTGTTGTCGTGGTAGACGACTTGTTCCATCGCAGCTCGAGGGCCGCTGAATTGATCGTCACGTGTGACGGCTTCGGCGGTTCGCGAGGGGCTGAGCGCTGAAAAAGATTCCGGCGTCATTCCGTCGCTGGACGGGTTGGGCGCGCCGACGGTGCCGGCTTGCAGTGCGGATCCGAATGGATCGTGGACCCAAGCGGGAACGTGGCCTTGGCTCAAATCCGGTTGAGCGATCGAGTCGCCAGGCGATTGGCTCTTTCCACGGTCTCGAATGGATTCTGCTAAGGCGGTTTGAAACTGGTTTTGATCCAGGTCGCGACTGCGGTAATCCGGCGTGCTCAGGTTGGCAATGTTGCCAGCCAGCAGTTCGTGGCGTCGTTCGGTGAACGCCAATGTCTGCTCGAGTGCACCGATGGTTGTCGAGGCGACTGGATTGAACATTTTCAAGCGGCCCGGCGTTTGGCGACTTGGTAGTGTGGGAATTTGACTGTCACTGCGCTGCCGCCTTGCGGGCAGTCCTGCCAGTTCAACTCAGCGGACAGGGCCGCGGCGATCATCGGTAATTTGCAGGCTCGTTGATCCACGGCGGCTCCCGTGTCAGCCAACTCAATTTCGATGCCGGTATTGGTTTGGCAGCCGGTGATTGTCAATTCACCGCCTTCAGGCATTTCGATCAGGGCTTGGCGAATCAAGCTTTCCATCAGTTGGCAGAAAGAGGCCTGGTCGGCGGGCAGTCGGAGGGCTTCGTCCATGTCGACCTCTAGGCAAACCGGAGCCGGATGGGCAACCAACATGGGCGACGCGAGCGTTTCCACCAAAATGGCTAAAGGTGGATCGTTGTCCTGGCCGATGAAATGATGTGACATGATAGGTTTCCGATGACGTTCATTTTTGGACGCGTCCGTGCGTTCCCGTTTGCTGTTAGCGTTCGGAGGGCGTTCGTTGCAAGATCAATCTGTCTTCCTGCTCGGTTTTCATGTCCGCTTCTTTTCGAATCCAAGCTGCCGAGGCTGCCCAGCGAATTTCTCGTCGCCGCATGCTGGCAGCGGGTTGGGGAGCACTGGGATTGCTTGGGTGTGAAACCCGTCGTGAAACGACCACCGCGTTTCGGGTCGCTGGACCGTCGATGGCTCCGACTTTTTGGGGCCCCAGCGTGCAGTTTCGTTGCGCAGCGTGCTCGATTACTCTTCGGGTTGATGCGGAACACTGGCGGGCCGTTCAACCGAGCCTGAATTCCAGCGGGAATCGCGCCGGTTCCATACCGCGATGTTGGCATTGCGGAACACCCATCCATGGCGAATCGATTTCAGTTCGTTCCATCGCCGCGGATGTGGTGATCGTCCGGCCGTCCACTGCGGTTTTGCTTCGAAGTCAATTGGCAGCGAATGAAACGCCGGTGGTTGTGTTGAAGCACGGCGGCAAGACTCATCTCAAGCGAGTTCTTGCTGCTCCGGGACAAAAGGTGACGTCGGACGATTCGGGGAACTTGCTCGTCGACGGTCAACTTCCATCGCCGTCCGGTTTGCCGCGTGTACCGATCGATATTGATCAGAGACGCACCGGCATAATCGCGAGTCGTTGGAGCTGTTCTGACGATTCGGTTTGGCAACGTGATGCCAATGGGAATTGGAACCAAGTCACCGATGCCAACGTGTTGAGCCCAGACCTCGTTTGGTTGACGTACGAACATCGCAATGTCTATCGAGGGAATGTGGTCAGCCGAGTGCTTGACGATTGCCCCGCCAATCTGGGTTTGGATCGACGGTTGCACCCGGTTTCTCGGCTGGGAATTTCGATTCGCTTGCGCGTGACGAATGACGCAGTGGAGTCAACCGGTGAGGCCAGCCGCCCTGTTGGTCGGCAAGTCCGTGCCGTCGTTTGGACGGATCGCGGGACCCGCGTGATCTCAAAGCAATTGCCTGAGCCACCGAGCCGTGGATACGAACATGTTCATTTTGAGCCCCGTGTGATCCAGGAGGGGCGTCCGATTGAGGAGACTGGACTGGATCAGGCTGTGGCAGCGTTCGTGTCAGCTTCTTCGCCAGTCGCGATTGGTTGGAACCCTCGTTCGATCTCGACTCTATCGGACCTGCGATTGTGGCGTCCGGTGCAGTGGTACGTCAGAAGCATCTCTTCATGGACCCTTGCAGACGATGAGTGGTTTGTTGTGGGAGACAACGCGCCGGTTTCAATCGACAGTCGCGATTGGGGGCCCGTTCGCACGGACCAAATCATCGGGGTATGTGATCCAATTGCTCGTGATCAACCGACAGACATTGGCGGTTGAGGTCCGTCCAACGATCGACTCACCAAGACATCTTGAAAAGCTTCTGCAAAACTGCTGGCATGCCTGACGAGAGCTCCGCACGGTTGCTTACAACGCTGTGCGGACGGTTGCAACTGCGACGCCTACCACTTTGGGATTGAGCACCTTAGCGGGGGCCAGGTCGCGATTACCGTTTCGCAATTCGACGTGCCCATTGATGGGGTGCCAGTATCGAAGCGAAATGTTTCCCGGTGTAGTTTCGATGGCCGCGAGTTGTCCTGGTTGGACGCTTTCCTGCTTGTTGATGACGATGTAATCGCCATCGTGGATCCCTCGGCTAACGAGAGAATCGCCCGATATTTGCACAACAAAACGATCACCGTCAGCAAGAATCTTGCCTAAATCAACCACATCGGTTGCATTCATATCGATGTCGGTGGGTTGGCTTCGGACGATGCCCGCCATCGGCAATCCCGTCGGTGAACGAGCGTCTTCGCCCGTCAATTCGATCGCTCGGGATTTGTTGGCTTTTCGTGTGATCAACCCTTTGCGCTCCAGTGCGCGGAGGTGACACATGACTCCATTCGGACTACGGATCCCAAAATGTTCGCCGATCTCACGGACCGTGGGGCCATAGCCGCGTTCTCGAATCAGGGAACGAACTAGCTCGTAGACCTCTCGTTGTCTTTCGGTCAATTGAACGTTGGGCATGTATTTCGCGGAGGGAGATGGGGTGGGGCGAGGGGGCAATCCATCATTATGAAACAAGCCTAGCATGCGGATCACTTTGATGACGTTCTTTTTATTGCTATATTTCACTTCGGTTTCGTCAAGGTCAAACTGTGCGGATTCGCGCAGTGTCGTCAGTGATCGACCTTGGGAGCTCAACGCTAGGCATTTAGGGGGGGCGTTGTATTGCCCAGCTAGGGCTTTTTAAAACAAGTCGATGTGTCATGGACTGGACCCTGTTGAAGCAACTGGCGTGAGCATAGCTAAAACTGAACGGTCAATGTTGTGTTGGCATAGCAATAATTAGCCTGTTCTTGGATGGTGGATCCCCCCACCGAGATTTTGGGGTGTGCCGTTTTGGACTGCTGTGTTGGCAATCGTTCGAAACAGCGCAGCGTGGTCTAAGCCCCTCGGCAGGAATGATCGGGTAAAACCTCACGTAGGCGAGTCTCTCTGAGACTCGCAAATGACAGCGTCTCGGAGAGACACCGCTACGTGATCAAGCCCAATGACTCCCGCTCACGTGCTTAGCACAGCTAAAAAGGAGTGGTGGACGAGGCGACAAGTTTTTGGATCTGACGCCAGTCCAGGACTCGTCGCCTCGTCCATTACCCTAAAAACAAGTCGTGACAGACCAATAGGCTCGTTCACCTCTCCCGAAAACGAAGAGTGCGAGCACCTTTGAGTTCGGGAAGGTTGATCTTTCTCGCGCCGAAGAAAAGAGCACGCTGAAACTGATGCGGGCTCATTTTTCCTGCGTTGCTGCTCATTTGAGGTTGAGAACGACGACCAGCACTCCGGCTGGAATGCACCAGTACGCAAACCAGTGCAAGCGGTCTTCTCGGCTCCATCGGATCAACCATTTCAGTGCAGCGATGCCGACGACGAAGGCCACCGCCGCTCCGATGAGAAGGGTGGTCGTGGAGGATGCTCCGGAGGGGCCGTCGTCCACGAGATCTTTGATCGCCAAGACCGTTGCACCCAAGATGGCAGGGATGGCCAGGAGAAACGAGAAGGTCACAGAATCATCTCGGTCCAGCCCCATGAGTCGCCCACCGAGGATCGTGGAACCGCTGCGACTGATTCCGGGCAGGATCGCGAAGGCTTGAAAGCATCCCACGAGAAAGGCGGCGCCAAACCCCAAGCGGTCGTAGGTGCCCGACTGAGGCGTGAGTTTGCCAAGCACAACCAGCATGATTCCGGTCACAATCAACATCGCGCCCGCCAAGAACGGACTGCGAAGAATTTCCGGGAACTGCGTTTTGATTGTCAGGCCAATGACCACTGCGGGAAGCGTACCAACGACCAGCAATCCGATGACTCGTCGGTCTTTTCTCAGCAGGGCCCAGATTCGTTGCCAGAACACAACGAGGATCGAACCCAGCGTCCCTGCGTGCAAGATGATTTCAAGGGTCACCGATTCGCCAAGTTCGCCCAACATCGATCCAAGAATCACCAAGTGCCCTGACGAGCTGATGGGGAGAAACTCGGCGATCCCCTGCACGACCGCCAGAATGATGACGCGAATGAGTTCCTGCACGATTCAAGGTCTCGACTAATGTGTGTGGGGTGTGCGTCTGGATAGATGATGTCCTAGGTTACTTTGCTAAAGGCAACGTCGGCATCCGTCGACTCAATTCCATTTCTTTTCCTCCCTCAGAACGACTCTTGTGAACGCATCCACCGACTCCGACAGTTCTACCGAAACTGTCAATTTTGACGGCCAGGAATCTCGGCGTCCTGACAGCATCGGCATGATCATGCTGAACGTCTTTCGCGGGTTCTGCATGGGAGCCGCCGACACGGTCCCTGGCGTGAGCGGCGGGACGGTGGCTTTGATTCTGGGGCACTACGACCGGTTGATCGCGGCGATCAGTCATGTCGACACGACGTCACTCGGAATGCTTCGAACGGGGCAATGGACGGGACTCGCCCGGCGAATGGATTTGCGGTTCCTGATCGCACTGGGGATTGGGATCGTCGTCGGGATCGGCGCTTTGGCCGGGCTGATGCACTGGCTGCTTCAGCACCGGGTCAACGAGACCATGGCAGTGTTTTTTGGTTTGGTGCTGGCGAGCGTTTGGGTGGTCCGGCGCAACGTCACCAAGTGGACGTTTCCGAGATTTGTGTTGTTGGTGGTCGGTGTGTTGGTGGCGTTGGGGATCTCGCGAATTCCTGCGACGACAGGCGACGCCAGTCACGTTTTTTTGTTTTTGAGCGCGTCGATCGCGATTTGTGCGATGATTCTGCCTGGAATCAGCGGCGCGTTCATCTTGCTATTGCTGGGCGTTTACGAACCCGTGATCGGCATGATTAAAGGTGTCGTCAAAGGCCAGATCGACATGGATATTTTAGGGCGTCTGGCTGTGTTTGCCGCAGGTTGCTTGTTTGGTTTGTTGGCATTCAGTCGCTTGCTGAATTACCTGCTCGAACATTTTCGAGACGCAACCATGGCGGTGTTGATTGGGTTGATGATTGGTTCCGTTGGTCGACTTTGGCCACTGCAACGCGTGACCCCCGAGACGGCCGAATTGGACCTGAAGCACCAAGTGTTCGAATGGGTATCGCCGGCCAAATACGAAGGCAGCGTGCTGGTGTTGCTCGTGCTCGCGATCATCGCGGCCGTCGTCGTGATTGCAGCGGATCACTTCACCCGTCGGATGCAATCTTCAGCGGCCACGGCTTGAGTTGTTGCCCGGCGATTGGCTGCGACGCACCGCTCGACCGACGAGTTTGACGAACCCTCGTTCGATCAGTCGCCAGTCCGCGGTCACGTCTTTTTTGGGACGCACAACAAAATCAAACCCGGTCGGAAGCTCCGCCTGATGCAATCGGTAGGATTCGCGGATCAGTCGTTTCCAGCGATTGCGAACGACGGCGTTGCCGGTTTTTTTGGGGATGGTCACGCCTAAGCGACACGGAGGCGTGTCGGATTGTTGCGGAGGGGGTTCGTCATGTGGCAAAGCGAAGACAACCAAGCAGTCATTCGCAGCGACACCGCCACGCCGGAGCGTTTTGGTGAATTCGCTGCTGCGCACGATTCGCGAGGATTTGGGCAGTCCGAAGGGACGCTTTTCCAGAGATCGTGACATCAGGGCGTTGCAATCGCAGCAGCAGGATTCAGTTCGAATTTCAACCGTCCACCGACCAACGTATGTGTGACGCGAGCCGAAAGCGTGCGTCCTGTCATGGGGCTGGAGTGGCATCGCGAATGGAACGCTTTGGTTTCCACCGACCAGGATTGCTTCGGATCAATCACGGTCACGTCCGCATTCGCACCCACGGACAAGGTGCCTCCTTCCACGCCAGCAATTTGGGCAGGCGACGTTGAGAGGCATTCGATCGCTCGTGACCAATCGAGGATTTTGGTTTCGACCAAGTCCGTCGCGATTGCGGCGAGAGTGGTTTCCAATGCGGTGGCACCAAACGGAGCCAAATCCAGGTCATTGGCTTTCTTCTCATGCGCTCGAGGCATGTGTCCGGATTCAATCGCATCGATCACGCCTTCGGCAACGGCATTGCGAAGTGCTTCAACATGCGATGGGCTTCGCATCGGCGGGTGGACTTTGTACCGCGAATCGTAGGAACGTAGCAGTTCGTCACTGCCAAACAAATTGTGTGGGCAGACCGACGCGGAGATACGGATGCCTCGCGATTTCACACGGCCGATCATGTCGATCGCGCCCATCGTGCTGACCGGGCCCACGTGCAAGCGACCCTTGGTGGCTTCTGCCAGGCGAACGTCACGGGCAACTGCCAAGTCCTCCGCTTCGGTTGGCAATCCCTTGAGTCCTAGGATCAGTCCGATTTGACCATCGTGCATCACACCGCCGTCGGCCAATTCTGGCACTTCGGGCCGGTCGAAGATCGGCAAGTCAAACATGCGGCAGTAATCGAGAGCTCGTTTAAGCAACGCATCGTTGGGCATCGGTCGCGGCGAGTCGCTGAACCCGGCTGCACCGGCGTCGGCCAGGATTCCCAGTTCGGCCATCTGTTCGGCTTGTCGGCCTTTGCTGAGGCAGGCGATCGGGAGCACACGAACGCCATCGACTCGCTGTGCGATTTGACGAACCAACTGAACCGACGCAGCGGAATCCATCAACGGTTTGGTGCTGCTGCAGCACAACACCGTTGTGTAGCCACCTGCCAAAGCAGCGTCGCTGCCTGTTTGAATCGTTTCATCTTCTTCGCTGCCCGGTTCACGCAGTTCGGTTGCCAAATCCACCAGCCCGGGAGACACGATTTTTCCGCTGACGTCCAGACGAACGGCATTCGGTGGCAGATCCCCGTCGGGAGTGTCGATCGAATCGATCTTTCCGTCATGCAAAACCAATCGTGCGATTCGGTCGATGCCGTTGGCTGGATCGATCAATCGTCCACCGTCGAGAACCCAAGTGGAATAGTTCATGCGAGTGGCTCCGTGGATGCGTCGGTGTGGTCTTTCGCGTTGGCAAGCAGCCACAGTGAGGCCATGCGAACGGCGATCCCGTTGGTGACTTGTTCGAGGATCACCGAATGCGGTCCGTCAGCGACTTCGGGGGTGATTTCAACGCCGCGATTGATGGGGCCGGGAGCCATGATGAGGATGTCATCTTTGGCATGCTGCAGTCGTTCGCCGTTCATCGCATACAGTGCGGCGTATTCATACACGCTGGGGAACGGACGGGCTTTTTGACGTTCGAATTGGATCCGCAGCAGGTTCAAAACATCGCAGCGATGAACAATTTCATCGAGCCGATGAGCCACTTCAAAACCGAGTTCTTCCCAGCGATGGCTGACCAGGGTCGGAGGGCCGCAAATGATGACGTGAGCTCCCAGTTTTCTCAGACCCCACAGGTTGCTTCGTGCGGTGCGACTGTGAGCGATGTCGCCAACCAAAGCCACCGTCATTCCGGCGAACACTTTTTCGGGATCCGCGGCTTCGGACTTCCAGTCGGATCCAATGCGGTGTTGTAGGATCGTCAGCATGTCCAGCAATCCCTGGGTGGGATGCTCGTGCGGGCCATCGCCAGCGTTGAGCACGCTGCAGCCCAGTTCGCGGGCCAGCAAGTGGGGTGTTCCCGGTGTGGAGTGACGCGTCACCACCCAGTCGACACCCATCGCTTCGATGGTCTTGGCGGTGTCGACGAACGTTTCGCCTTTCGCGACACTGCTTCCGCTGCTGCTGAATTCGACGGTGTCGGCACCCAGGCGTTTTGCCGCCAGTGAGAAACTGTTCCGCGTGCGAGTGCTGTTCTCGAAGAACAAATTGGCACATGTTCTGCCCGTCAGAAGCGGAACTTTGCGGCGACAACCTTCGGTCATCGACTTCAGCTCGTCCGCGGTGCGCAAGATCGCGAGGATCTCCGCTGCGGTGAGCCGCTCCAAATCCAAAAGGTGACGATGCCGCCAAACGGCCGGGAATGACAATTGATCGGGTGAGAGCGATGCGTCCATGGCCGGGAGTTTAAAGCATCATTGTCTGTTCGACGAGTCACGGCAGCCCACAAACATCAAC
>NZ_JBICHO010000502.1:0-14201 GCF_043100905.1 Rhodopirellula sp. JB055
GCGTTTGAAGTTGCTTGGGACGAACAAGCACGGTCGCCAAATCACACAACCACCGAATCCGATGGCCATGATTTTCATGTTCGGATTCGTGATCGTTTTCGCGCTGTTTTGGACCGGCATAGCCGCGATGATGTTTCCACCGATGGCACTCTTTGGGCTGTTTTTTATTGCCATGGCCATCTTTGGCGTGTTCAGCTCTTTTTCAAAAGCGAACACGTACAAGGCCGAGCGACAACGCTACATGCGGGAACGTCAGGCACTGATCGAAAAAGTCCAAAGCCTCGACTGAACCCGCGAATCACTTGTTGGCGTCCGATTGAATCACCACCCCAACACGTGAGCAAACACGAGCGGAGCGCAAATCGTTGCATCACTTTGAATCATGAACTTGGGCGAGTCCGCGTCGATCTTGTACCAAGTGATCTTTTCATTCGGCACGGCTCCGCTGTAACCGCCGTAGCTGGTTGTGGCGTCGCTGATCTGGCAGAAATACCCCCACAACGGGATTTCACGTTGCAGGTCTTGGATCAACATAGGCACCACGCAAATAGGAAAGTCACCCGCGATCCCGCCTCCGATTTGAAAAAAGCCAATCGGATCCTTCATGGTGGCTTGATACCATTCCGCCAATTGCTGCATTTGCTTCGTTCCCGTGGCGTATGCCCCGTGACCGGAAACACTGCCGTCGATGACGTGCGAGGTGTAAATGTTCCCCAGTGTGGAGTCCTCAAACCCAGGCGTGAAGATCGGAATGCCAGCGTCTTTGGCAGCGGCGACCCAGCTATCCTCACGAGGAACTTGGTAGTGCTGAACCAGCCCTTCGTCGTCCAAAAGATCGAACATGAATTCAGCGGGCATGCGAGCGGCGTTCTCAGTTGCCGCCTTCTGCCACATGGGAACCAAACGGTCCTCTAAGTGACGCATCACCGTTTCGGGAATGCAAGTGTCGGTGACGCGGTTGAATCCCCGATCACGAAGCTTCACTTCATCTTCGGCTGAAAGTGCGCGCCAGTTTTCGACAATCTCGTACTCGTCGTGAGCGACCAAGTTGAAGATATCTTCTTCTAAGTTCGCTGCTGTGCAAGTAATGGCGTGGACCTTCCCCTTGCGAATCATCTCCGCCAAAGACAGCCCCAACTCTCCAGTGCTCATCGCGCCGGCCAGGGTCACCATCATCTTGCCTCCACCATCGACAAAGTCTCCATAAGCCTTCGCCGAAGCCACCAATTCGCGGGCGTTGAAGTGACGAAAATGCGTTTCCAGAAACTGCGTGACATTCATGGCGATTCAACAACCAATACAAGAGAGGATGAAGCACAACGTTTCACCATCGCGGACAACCGCGGCTTCCATCCAAAACGATCAACCACCTGCCGGATGCGTCTAAACGCAAAAAAAACATGTTTGGCGATGGCGCCGAATCTTACCTTTCCAACCAGTCAATGTCGCCAGGGCATCTCTAGACGTTTTGGTTCATGAAAAGCAACCGAACAGCCGTTGCAGTGAATGGAAACTCGAAGCAATTTGGATGCGAAGTCTGAAACGAAAGCGAAACATTTTGCGTAGCCCAGTGTTAAATCAACCATGAACAAGCTGCCACCCAACCGCGTGACTTTCAAATCGGCCCAACGTCGCTGGATCCGAACCATCGCGACCCTGGCTATCCTCGGGGCCTTGTTCGGATTCGCTTGGAAACCTCGATTGGTTTCCGAAAACTTTTTGCGGGATGCGACCGACGTGACGGTCGGTGACAACAGCTACACATCCGTCGGCCCCCCCAATGCCAGAGAGTTGGCCTTGGAAGCGGAGCTGCCTCAGACCACCGCCCCGCGGCATCTGTGGTATGTGGGTGGCTTCCCTTTGGACGCTTATCAAACGCAATGGTCCCACAACGAGGGGCACGATGGGATGGAGACCTGGGGCACATTGGGACTGGGTTTGTGGATTGACCTTTGGTTCTGCTTGGGTGTGCTCGCGCTGGCAGGGAGTGCCGCCTATCACATCCGTCCTGGCCAATCGATCGGAAGCGTACTGTGGTCGCCCAAGCCCGCCGGAAACGGATTGTACCGCCGCGTACTGCTAAGCACCTTGTCGGTGGGCGTGGTCGCCACCGCGTGGTGCTTTTATTCGACCCAGCGGGACCTGCGAATGTTGGGCAAACAATCACGAGTCACACTGGCGCGGTCGACCAATCACCCCATGATCGCTCGATTGCCACTTACTTTTCGTGGCCCTTGGACTCACGCAATACGAGTTCAGTGCCTCCCCGAATCAGACGTGCAAGCAATCGATTGGGACAAGCACCCGTCGATTCAGTTCATCGCCATACACGGTGAAATCGACGCTCAAACACTGCATGCGATTGACAAAAACCCATTCATCACCGGACTCCGTTGGTCCAATGTCCCCAGCCTAGAAAGTGCCAACGCGGTCTGCGATCAACTGCCCGCACTCCGCAGCCTTTCACTTTCGTTTGACAACGCAGATACCGCAACGCAATTCGCGTCCGGCACAAAACTTCAGTTGCAAACACTGGATCACTTGTCTTCTTTGACAGTGCGTCGGATCCCATGCAAGTCGATTTGCACCGACGAGTTGCTCGTGCCGTCCCTGACCTCACTGGATATCCAAACGATTGGACCATCCACCGAACCGTGGTTGTTTGAAGAGTCGCCAAACCTTCAATCACTTTCTCTGAGTCACCGTCATCAGAATCCCGAAAACGATCCGCGAGAAGCTCAGGTGACGGTTCGCTTGATGCCAGCACTGACCAAATTGTCATTGGATTCAAGCATTCCGGTAGAACTCCATTTGCTCGTATTGCCTCGATTGATAGACCTGCAGGGAATCGGTTCGATGGCAGCAAACGCGGCTCGCACGGAAGACGATGACGGCTACATCGTCCGAGTGTCTTCGTTGAAGATGTCGGGTCTGAGTTCACTTTCCAAACTGGATGTCGTGGGCGAAAACATTGACCAATGGGAAGCCGAGGAATGCCCCCGACTGCGCACCGTTCGGATCAAACAGCCCTCCACCGAAGCCAATCGTCACTTTCGTCGCAGAATGCGTCCGGGTTCGATGGTCAGCCGATTGGTGGACACTCGCATGTTCCCACCCATGCGACCTGGGCCAGCCCATTCCCAACCCAGACCGTCCAAGGGATTGGTCGCTCTCGCCACCGCGTTGCCATCGCTTCAATCGCTCAACGTTGTGGACATGGATCTGACCACGTGTGATTTCTCCGATCTAAAGACTTGCAAGTATCTGAAGTCGTTGGAACTGGATCACTGCCTGATTGAACCGTCTCAACTGGGACAACTGCAAGGCGTCAACACACTTCGCGAACTTTCGGTTTCGGGAGCCCACATTGATCCCGACACCGTGCCGCCGTTGTTGGCCATGCACAACGACTGGGAAGTCTTGGAATTGCCTTGGCAGAGATTCGACACCGTTCGAATCGTTGACCAACCCAAATTGCGTCGAGCCTTCACCACCCAAACCTTGCGAGCCAAGCATGTTGAACTGGTGAATCTGAATTCGCTGATCAGCCGCCTGAATATCGCTCCAGGTGCGGAAACCATCCGCGTAAAGAACCTCCCCAGCCTCACTGAGATTTCGATTCGTCGGCCCAAGACGAGGAACATCGTGATTGAAGATGTCCCACAACTGCTGTCGTTCACGCTCGAACAAGGCGTGCTGAAGTCATCCACACTCCAGCACCTGAAGCAGTGCCGCCAACTTCATTCGCTGATCCTACCAGGCAGCCATTACCCTCAAGGGTTAG
Source organism: Rhodopirellula sp. JB055 (assembly GCF_043100905.1). Taxonomy (NCBI): domain Bacteria; kingdom Pseudomonadati; phylum Planctomycetota; class Planctomycetia; order Pirellulales; family Pirellulaceae; genus Rhodopirellula; species Rhodopirellula sp. JB055. The sequence continues at coordinate 3,785 of NZ_JBICHO010000502.1, forward strand.
CCCAGCATTTCCCCAGTTGGCCAGGACTGCAGGAACTCAACGCCATCGCCACACCACTGCGTGACGATGACCTGCAACACCTGCCGAGCTTGAAAAACTTGCGACGTTTACGTTTGGATCGAACGGCGTTGACCGAAAAAGGCATCTCAACCTTGGCACGCTGTGATCAACTGCAAAGTGTTTCGTTGGTCGGGTTGAACCTGCCCAGCACCGCTTTAGAACCTTTGGCCGCGCTCTCGTCACTGATGGAATTGTCGGTCAACGACGCCATCCCGTTGCCCGACGCACTTCAACCCATCCGCATCACTCCGGACGATTGGGCCGCCCGAAACAGCGGTCAACAACTGGTACGCAACTGGCCCAACGAATTCAGAACGAATGCTGGCCGGGGGAAGAATCTCTTCCGACCTGGGCAACCGCGCGGCCGGCGTTCGAACTGGGCGCCCAACGGAGAAAGGAATTCCAACCAACCGATGGGCTCGCGACAGGCGACGCTGACGACTGATGCAACGTGACCAACACGCCCGCGGTCGCGAAGAGATACATGTGAACCATCTCAATGATGCCAACCTCGTGGAACATTCCGTTGCACACGTAACCACTGAGCAATCCCAGCATCAAGATGCCAACTGTTCGCCGGTGGTCTTCTGTTCCAACGTCTAACAACGTCGCTCGCATCTGAGCCCTTGTCGCGTCAGCGTGCTTGGCCGACGCGAGTTGCCACGCCAAGCAGAACAGCACCGTCAGCAACAACAGGTGCAGACTCAGGCCAATCAATCCCAGATCCACCAACACAGACAGAAACACATTGTGTTGCATGTAGGGACGAGCGTTCTCCAAAGGCACGCCATGGCGTCGAATCGTGTGATACGGTTCTGCCGCGTCAAAGTAGTGCCCGTAGCCGTGCCCACCGAGTGGCCTGTCCAAGAACATCTCGTAGGCCACCAAAGCCAGCAGTGGCCGCAACTCCACGCTCTTCGCCGCGTCCGCAGCACTCAACGCTTTGTCGCGTTTCATGCTCATGATTTGGTCCTTCAATCCCAACGCCATCGCGCCACTGAAGACAACCACACCGGCCAGAGCCACGATCCGAATACGACGTGGGACATAGATCAATCCGATCCAGCCAATCGCCGCAATTGCTCCCAACCAGACACTTCGCGTCAACGTGGCGTAGCACCCCGCTAAGATCAACAAGGACAGCAGCGTGTACCACGCCTTTCCGTGCCGTCCGCTTTCCAAGAAACGACTGGCACAAGCCGCCAAGGCCAACGTCAGCAAAATCCCGTTGCCGGCGGGATTCAAAAGGGGGCCACGTCCGCGACCGTAAAACTCCCAGACATCTGGATCGTTGATAAACCTTGGGAACACCAACGCACGAACGTCCAACATTTCCATCACGCTCGTGAACGCCAAGTACGATCCCAACGAAATCAATACGGTGACCATCCGGCGAATGTCTTGAGCCGTGAACGTCGCGGTCCGCATCACCAAATAAAGACTGCACGGCAGAGCCATGTAAAACAACCAACGTGCAATCGGTGGCTGAGCTTCTCCGAACATGCCAAATCGCAAACAGCTCAGCAGCCCCAAGGCAACGAACCCGACCACGATGCCGTCAGTTCGAGTTACCGCTGGCAACCGATTTTCACCGGTCAGCACACGATAGGCAGCGACTCCAATCACAGCGGCCCAGAGCAACCGATCCAGACTGATTTGGATGAAGCTGTTGAATGCAAAGAAAGCCGGCCCAAATACCGTCCCCAATAGCAACACCCCCATCACCAACGTCCATGTGCGGGCGCCGCGAAGCATCGGGATCGACCACGGAATGATCGCCAACAGTATCAAGATGAGAAGCAAGGTCATGCCGAACCCTAGCTCATCCGCAGAACGACTCGGCGGATCCAGTCCCGTTTTGTCGCGAAGGCCAATCATCCACTTTAACGATTGCAACGATTCTTCGGCTTGTGCGTGTCACACGGATAACACGCGTCGAACTCATTCTCCCGAGCAAAACGTTCGATTCGATCAGACAGGCGATCCATCGTTGGCACTCGCCCCGCTTCCGCCATTCCGCTCGCGTCTGGAAACCAAGTGCCGCGCCGCGAAAAACCTTGCCGATTGTCCCTCTCACAGGCGTTCTTCATGAGCGTTGTCGCCTGGGCTTGCTTGATCGGCATGGCGGGTTGCTCGCATCCCATGCGGGCCTTGGTTGGGGGCAACATGCGGATCGATGGTGACATGGGCGTCCGCGGCGACATGGGTGTCGATGGCGACATCAATATGAACGGCACCATGAACACGGTCAGCAAGCCCGACAACACGGCTTCGCCCATCCGGCCCGTTGAAATCAACGCCGGTTCGGGCGGTTCCAAATCGCGGATCGCGATTGTCGATGTCGACGGTTTGCTAATCGACCGAAACTTCAGCGGTTTCGGTTCCATGGGAGAAAACCCTGTCGCCCTGTTTCGCGAAAAAATGCGTTGGATCGAATCCGACCACACCATTTCCGCCGTGGTTCTACGAATCAACTCGCCCGGCGGAGGTGTGACTGCCTCGGACATGCTGGCGCACCAACTTCAGCATCTCAAAGAGACACGCAACATCCCGGTCGTGGCATGCTTGATGACCACAGGCACTGGAGGCGCGTACTACTTGGCCACCCACGCGGACACGATCGTCGCGCACCCCACTTCGGTCGTTGGCGGAATCGGTGTGATCCTGAACAACTACAACAAGGAAGACACGCTGGGCCAATTCAACATTGTTTCCCTGCCGATCAAATCAGGCGATAAGATCGACGTGGGATCGCCCGAGCGAATGATGCGGCGAGAAGAACGTGATTTGCTGCAAGCAATGGCTGACGAATTTCACGAACGTTTCATCGAACAAGTCCGCTTGTCCCGAGGGGATCGCCTGGTGATCTCGAGCGACGAACAAGAACCGACCATTGACGAGATGAAAGACGCCGACGAAAGATCGCCCGATGTGGATGCTGGCGATTTCATTCCGTTCGATGGCCGCGTCGTCTCAGGCATTCAAGCTCACGCGATGGGCTTGGTCGACCAAACCGGATACCTCAACGATGCGGTGGAACTTGCCGCCAACATGGCCGGACTTTCGCCTTCGCCTGCACTCATTCTCTTGCGTCGAGACAACGATCGAGCGATGTCCGAATTCGACGTCACGCCCAATGTTCCGATGACGTCGATTTTGCCGATTCAACTACCAGGCTTGGATCGCAGTGCGATGCCAACATTCCTGTACCTTTGGCAACCAGACCCAAGTGTGGTCACCTCCAACGGCGGTTGACGCTGATTTCGAATTCGCTGGAAATCAGGAAGTCATGCCCCAGCTTTTGACCGTGTTCTTCCAATCGGTGGTCAAGGCAGAACAAAGGTAGCCGATGTTCGACATGTAGCGAGGGACCAAGCGTCTTGGATCGCTGAGCATGCGATAGGCCCATTCCATGCCGATGCTTTGAAAGATTTTGGGCGCCCGTTTCGCGGTCCCGGCCAAGAAGTCAAACGAAGCACCAAGCTGAATGCTGACGGGCACGCCAATGCGAGCAGCATGCTCCGCGATCCATTGCTCGCCTTTGGGTTGCCCGAAGGCGACGAACAACAGATCCGTTCCTGCTTCGCGAATCCTTGCGTCTTGAGCAGCCTGTTCTTCCAGCGTCAAGTCACGGAATGGAGGCGATTCACAACCGGCGATACGTAGGCCGGGGTACATCGCTTTGAGTCGCTGGGAGGCTTTCTCAGCAACGCCCGGTGCGCCGCCCAAGAAGTACACGCGATGGCCACGTTGGGCAGCTCGCCCGCACAAGTGAATGATCAGTTCGCTGCCAGCGACTCGTTCGGGAAGCGGTCGGTCGGTCAATTTGCTGCGAGCCACGATCGGTTGCCCGTCCGCCAAAACCAACGCGGCTCGATGTGTGATCTGCTGAAGCTGCGTCGATCGATGATGCAGCATGCAGTAGTTCAGGTTCGCTGTGATGACGTACTGAGGCGTGCCAGCCAGAATCAATTGATCGATCGCATCGACCGACTGCCACATGTCCAATCGATCAAAGGGCACATCCCAAACGTTCACGGTATCGCGAACGAACGGCGGGGCGGTCGTGTTGCTGGCATCTTGTTTTGTCAGAACCGTGGTTCCAAAACGTGGTCCCGGTTGAAATTTCCCCGTGGCTTCTTGCGAAGCTGGTGGGACCACCACAGCGGATGCCGAAGCAGGAGAAGCGGGATACGAACTGACAGGAGAAGCCGAATTCATTGCGACGCGTATTCGATGAAAGGTTGAAAAATCGTTCCAACCGCGACAATCGTTCCTCCCGTCATTTTGAGAGAGACCCGGCCGCGATAGACTGCACAATCAACCCTACGTCACGTTTTCTGCCGCAACGCAATTTTGGCCCAAAGCAACGCATGCTGATCTTCACCCTGGAAGGATTCACCCCCGCTGCGATCTCCGCCTATGGATCCTCGTGGAATCGAACGCCGGCCATCGACCGCTTAGCGGCCGAAGGGACAACGTGGAACCGAGCCATCACGCCCGTCACCAATCCGCTGAAACAATGGGATCGATGGGCGAACCAAGTGGCCCAATCACCTCAAGCCAATCGCATCGTTGTGATCACCGACGACCCGCGATTGTTGGAACGCGATTCGGCGTCCGTGTTCGAAGAAATCGTTTTGCTCGAAAACGATTCGGACACCGAAAATCTCGCCGAGACAATTGATATCGAAGACACTTCGATCGGACGCTTGACGGCCGTCGCTGCCGACCGACTAACACAAGGCGAATCCGTTTGGTTGCACACGCGTTTCCTCACCCATTGCTGGGACGCCCCTCGGGAACTCAGTGACGACACAATCGCAGATGACCCCAGCTTCTACGACGAGGAAACTGGCGAAGACCTTCCTGTTGAAGAACTCGGCGACGATCACGCCCCGGTGCCCTTCATCATGGAATCCGCCACCCCACCGGACCAATCGCTGACAGCGGAAGACGATCCCGATTGGATCACCACCTGGATGCGAACCTACGCGTGTCAAATCAAATTGGTCGATGCGATGATTGACATTCTGGGGTCGGTGCTGGATCCCGACGAAACGATTGTGCTCAGCGGGACCAGCGGATTTGCCCTCGGTCAAAACGGTTCGATCGGGCATCGCACAGGACCATGGCGAACGTGTCACCTGCACGTGCCTTTGATTTGCTCGAGCGGCTCCGGACTGCGATCCCGCACCGTCGCGTCGGCTGATGAAGTCGCGGCGGTGATCGCTGAACGTTTAGCCAACCCAAAGGGGGACCTTTTGCCAGCCCATCGATTCGCATCTGAAAACGTTGTGGATACCTCAACGGCAGAATCCCAGCCCGACGAATCTTTCCACTCGAATACCTCGTCGCCCTCGCCATCGGGCCGTGTTATCACCCAACATCGCAACGCTCCCATCGCCATCACCACCAACGATTGGTTCTACGTTCTTTCGGACGACCGATCGTTGCCAAGTGAATCCGAAGAGCAATGCCACTTGTACTTGAAACCAGACGACGTCGACGATTTCAACAACGTGGTTCGCTTGCGACTCGACGAGGCGGATCAACTTCACCAAACCCTATTGAACGAATTCCATCGAGCAGAGTGATTCATGATTGTTGGCGTGCCTTCGGAAATTAAGACCGACGAATATCGCATCGGAATGTTGCCCGTCGGGGTGGCGGAACTGACTCAAGCAGGGCACACCGTTTTGGTGCAGGCCGGCGCGGGCCTGGGATCGGGACTGCCCGACCACGATTACCTTCGTGCGGGCGCCGAATTGGCTGCTTCGGCCGAAGACATTTTCGCCAGAGCGGACTTGATCGTGAAAGTCAAAGAACCTCAGCCGTCGGAATACGAATTGATTCGTCCCGGCCAACTGGTGTTCACCTACTTTCACTTCGCCGCCGACGATTCGCTGACCAAAGCCATGCTGGACAGCGGCGCGACCTGCTTGGCCTACGAAACGCTTCGCGATGCATCCGGGCAGTTACCGCTTTTGACACCAATGAGCGAAGTGGCCGGACGGATGAGCATCCAAGAAGGCGCCAAATTCCTCGAACGACCTCAAATGGGTCGTGGCATTTTGCTAGGCGGTGTCCCGGGTGTCGCACCCGCTCACATCACAATTCTTGGTGGCGGGGTCGTGGGAGCCAACGCCGCGAAAATTGCGGCTGGTTTCCAAGCCGACGTGGCGATCCTGGACGTCAACCTGGATCGCTTGCGTTACCTGGATGATGTCATGCCCGCCAACGTGAACACGCTCTACAGCGACCGGCACAACATCGTCGAACAACTGCAGAGAGCCGACCTGGTGATTGGATCTGTTTTGATCCCCGGCGGCCGCGCCCCCAACTTGGTTCGGGCCGAAGACCTTCGGATCATGAAGCCCGGCGCGGTCGTCATCGATGTCGCGGTTGACCAAGGCGGGTGCATCGAAACCAGTCGACCGACCACGCACAGCGAGCCAACCTTCATCATCGACGATGTCGTTCACTACTGCGTTGCCAACATGCCCGGGGCAGTCGGCCGGACCAGCAGTTTTGCTCTCTGCAACGCAACCTTGCGTTGGGTATTGAAAGTCGCCGACGCAGGAATGGATGGCGTGATGCAGGACGCCGGTCCACTTCATACGGCGGTCAACATCCACGCTGGCAAGATCGTGCACGAAGCCGTCTCCAACGCCTACCAAGGCTGATCCAACCAATCGCAGCACCGGGGCCAAACGGCCCTGCGTTGGCATAGCTGCGAATTCGATACGGAGCGAATCTGAACGGGCTTCCCGCCAAGCTCAGTGAATTCCTTCCCACTGCTCCCGTCTGCCGCGACTGACGGGTTTCCCTCATTCGCCACTTCGTGGATGGCATGCTCCAGACCTTCAAGATGATCCCCTCACGTGGATGATGTAGAATCCTCTTGGGACTGCTCGCGTGTTGGTGGGCAGGAATTCTTACCTGGCAGGACTCGATCATGAATCGACTGAGTTGGATTGTTGCGCAAATGCGGTCAAATGCGGCTACTCAGCGTGTTTTGAGTCGTTCCAACATCACTAAAAACAAAGCGATACTGTGGCCGGTTTTTGGGTTCGCTGCCTTGCTTCCTTTGGTGGCGATTGGGCAGGGAGCATCACCGAGATACTTCACTGATCTGTCAGGCAAATTCCGAATCAGAGCGATCATCACCAACGCCAATGAAACGCATGTCAAATTGCAGAAAACAGATGGCAAGGAAGTCACCATCGAAATCGCCAAGCTAAGCGAGAAAGACCAAAAATACGTCAATGATGCGTACCAAAAATACAAAGCGATGGTTGGCGACTATCCAATCGGAACCAAAGTCGAAATCTTCTCAACCGGGAGCTGGCATCCCGGCGTCATTCTCAACGTCCAACCAGGCAAGTACTTCATCACCTTTGACAAGTGGTCCGACAGCTGGAACAAATGGGTTACCGAAAAAGAACTGAGGCTGCGGAGTTCGAACGATGAGCAATCGGAGGCAATGTCCTCATCCACGCCCGCAACTTCCGAGCAACCATCTTTAAACTCCGGTTTCCGTAAAACGGCGTCCGGCAATTCGCCTGCCCCCTTGCCCGATCTTGCGAAAACGCTCGCCGCCGCCAAGGCTGTCGATTTGCGGACTGCTCCTGTTGCCAATTTCGATTTCACCGCCGACCCAATTCCCAATCACGGCAAGTCATTGCCGTTGCCGCCGACGATCACGGTAGAAGCAGAGCGAATTGGAAACCCGATGCAGGTGATGTTTGACTCGACCATGCAATTTGTCGCCATTGACCCCGTCAATTTCAAGTCTGGCATACACACAACCACCATAGTCCCACTCGATCTCTCGCTTCCTCGCTGGACCATTTCCACGGGTGGCGAATTCGCAGGAGTAACAGAGGGCGCCAAGTCAGCGATGGTGCTCAATCAATACAGTCCGTATGCGTACCTTCGCGTTTCTCTGGAACAAGACCGAACAAACATCGAGACCTCAGCAAGTGACGCATGGCTTCCATCTTCCGATCACATCTCGCAACAATTCAACCTCCCCGGGAATCGTCTGTTGGTAGTTGCGATCTCCGGAATACAACTTTGGGACCTCGAATCGCGAACCGTTGACGCCACATTCCTTGGTGGATCCAATTGCGACGTCAGTGGTCATGGAAAGTATGTCGCCTGCACGGTGGGCCAGGACACGGCCGTTGTTTTCAACACCGAAACCTACGAGGTCACCCACCGTTTTCGCACCGATGGTTGGCGTCCTTTGAAATTGTCGTTCGATCCCTCGGGATCGCGACTGGCAATGACAGGGGTGGGACGTGGAAACGTTTACGATCTGTCGACTGGAGAAATCGTTCACTCGTATGGCCTGACCAATGGGAACAGCGGTGAGTTGGGCGTTGCATGGATTGGTTCGCAATACCTGGTTTTAATTGGTGGATGCATTGTCGATTTGGAAAGCGGGCTTCCTCTCTGGGCACTCCCGTTTTCACGCCAGCCGTTACTGCAGTTCGACGAAACCACGATTGGTGTCACCACAGGGGAAGGAACGGAAGCGACAATCCAATGGCTGCGAATCACGCCCGAACAAATTGCAGCAGCGGCGACCGTTGATACATCCGGTGCGATCAAGATCCCTCGCGGAGCTGTCGCGACCTTGGATGTGAGCGGATTAAAACATCACGCTCAGCAGGTCAAGCAATACTATGAGAGCAATCTGCAGTCTCTGGGGTACACGCTGGGCCCCAATGGAATGCTGCAAATTCGTTTCAGCAGTACCATCGGCAAGCCGACCAAGATCAGACTGAAGGACTTTCTCAAAGTGAGCCGCGACGCTGACGCCACGTTCGTCCCCGCCACCGTCCATCGCCATGTGCTTCTAAATGGAATGCCCATTTACGACCGAACCGACGAATTCGGTGAAAAGCAATTGAAGTCAACCATACGAATTCAAGCTGATGAATCAGCTCAGCAAGCGGTTACAAGACTGACCACGCCTTCTGAGAGCTTGTTCACGACGATCGCACTTCCGCGAGCCGGAGCCACCTATTTGCCGCGCACGAAAGGATTGATTGGCGAGGGCACCTTGAAAGAATTGGCTCAGAAGATTGGGAAATAGCAGAAGCTGTTCCGGCAGTGAGCGAGATCCGTTTCATGGGTCCCTTCACGTTAACTTCCGAAGACACCACCGAACTGGCAAATCAGACCGACTCCTCGCTTGATTCGCCACTGTTTGTCTCAGAATCGTTTGTCTCGGGCTCATCTGCTGGCGGAGTCGCTTCCTTCAACTGTGAGCCTTCCTCGGGTTCGCCATATAGAAGTTCGGGTGCGTTTGGGTCCTCCATCCACTCGATCCGCTCGACGGTCTCATAGTCGTAGTCGTTGAACAGCACTCGCACGTGCGTTTCTCCCATGTTGCCTTCGACCACAAACATGTAGCTGGCTTCGTCTTCGTCCGTGTATTTGTCGGTCAAGTCCCAATCGTAGGCGACATACTGAACGGTACCGACTTCGTCTTGGATCGTTGCGTTCTCTTTGACCAACTCATACGTCGACCTACCCATCGCGGAATCGAAGGGAACCTGAATCGTTTCCAACTGCACGCGAGTGTCCAAGTCGGTTTCGTCCGGAATCAATTCCACGCGGTCGAACCATTCCTTTTCACTGGCACTGAGCTCAACGCGAACGATTGCCTCGCCCGTGGTTCCAATCACGCGATAGTAGTACTCATCGGCGTAGATCGAATTGTCGAGGTTGTGCTCCGGGGCGAACTCGATCGACTCAATCTCGCCCACATGTTCTTGAATGGTTTCATTTTCCGTCAACGCGAACAGCAACGCGGCGGGGGTGTCCTCATCGTCGACCATGTAGTCGTAATCCATGGCGTTGATTTCTTTCGCGAGTCGCTCCACCGCGTAGTACCCCAGTCCTAAAACACCTCCACACATCAACAGCATCGTCACGGAAATGATCGCCACGATGATCACGGTGTTCTTCGACGATCCACCGCCGGAATTCGAAGAGTTCGGAACCGGTTGGCTGTACGGTGAGTGAGGGGCGTGGGACATGAACCGTGTCTTGTATTGAATGATTGTCGAAAGAACTCAATGCCGCCCGAAGTATAAACAAAAACGGGCCAGTGAATTTCACTGGCCCGTTTGCATTCATTCAAGATTCGTTTCATCCATCTCGGCAGATGGATTCATCGTCGTCACTGAAGAGGGACAATCATCCGGGTGTTCCCACGACGAATGATCAATCGCAATGGGACACCTTGTCGCTTGGCTTCCGCGATGATCAGTTGCAACTCGCTCACCGATTTGACGGCGTTCCCACCGGCGCGTTCGATCACATCGCCCGCCATCAAACC
>NZ_JBICHO010000503.1:0-13305 GCF_043100905.1 Rhodopirellula sp. JB055
CGTGCCACTGGTTGTCGTGTTGACAATGAACTCGGCACCGCTGGCAACTCCATTCGCGTCGTAGAAACGCCCCATCACGGCGGATCCATTGCCGTCATCTGCGGAATTGTCACTGCGCCATGTCACCATGAACGATCCGTCACCGAATCCAGCGACAGCGGTTTCGTATTGATTTAGGGTTTGCTGGGTGACGTGGATCTCTGCACCGACAGCAACGCCACTGGAATCGAACTTTTGCGCAAACACATCGCTGTAGTCCGCGTAGGAATTGCTGTCTTCGTCGACGAGACTTCGCCAAGCGATCACGAAACCACCGTCGCCCGTCGCCGCGACGTCAGGGTAGTATTGGTAGTGCGCTGTGGTCGTGTTGACGGTGAAAAAGTTGCCGATTTCGTTGAAGTCAGCGTCAAAGTGTTGGGCACGAACTTCGTAAGCCGAATCGTACCAGGTGACAATGTGCGTTCCGTCGTTAAGCGTCGCGACGTCGAAGCTGTAATCGCTGTACGACAGAATTTGACGGGTCATTACATCGGCTTCGCCAACGGCATCTCCGTTTTCGTCGTAGTGCTGGGCCATGATGTCCCAGCCCGAGTCGTTGTCGTAGTTGGTGTAGAGCAACACGTAACCCCCGTCTGCTTTTGCGACGACCGAGCTGTAGATGTTGCTGTACCCGGTGTAGCTTTGCAGGTTCTCGATCGGTTGAGCGATCAAGTCATCACCGGGCGTGACCAGTTCAATGTCGGTGGGGGCGGAGTTGAAACCGGCTTGAGCGGTTTCATAGGTCGCGTCGCTGAAACGCAGTTGTTCAATCCCCGACAAGGTGTCGGTGCCATCACGCAGCGCGACATTGTCGGTGATGGTCCAGGTGCCGTCCATGTTGTCCGTGATCGTGTAGTCGGCAGCCGCGCCGGTGTAGACCGCCACGTCGATCCCGACTCCGCCTTCGATCAAATCATCGCCGCCACCGCCAGTGATGGTGTCGTCGCTGTTTTCAGGGAAAATCTCGATGACGTAAGCATAGGATAGGATCTCCGAAGCGTCGCTCCAGGTTCCATCGGCGTTCATGATCAAGGCGTCTTCCAATTGAGCGCCGTTGGGATCGCCGTTGGAAAAGTTCTGGTAGCTGATCGGTGTGCCATCCGTCCAAACGAACGCATCTTGGTGACCCGTGTCCGACGCGCCCAACCAAACCGCGGATCCACCCGCCAAGGATTGAACAAAAGCATTTTCAGCGGCGGTACCGATTTGGACCAGTCGCGCCGAATAGCCCAGGACGCTGGTCGATTCCGCTGCTTCTTTCGCTGAATCCCAATCCGTCGTGCCGGAGATCAGCTTGTAAAACTTGCCCGTTGATTCGTTGTAGACAAGCGATGGATCGGCCGTGAGCATGTCGGCGACGGTTGTGTCATCGCCGTCAATGTTGTCGTTGCCGTCTCCGCCGTAGATCGTGTCATCACCACGGCCCGCTTGAATGTTGTCGTCAGTGACTGCGCCGCCATCGGCACTTCCATCACTGGGGCCACCGTAAATGACGTTGCCACCCTGGGTGCCGGAAATTTGGCCGTCGTCGTTGCCATCGGATAGGTCATGGAAGACATCCTTGCCGTCGTTGACGTTGATCGTTATGAATTGGTTGTGGCTCAGACCAGCGGCGTCCGTGACAGTCACGGCGACTTGGTGTGACTCGCTGATTTCATAGTCGAGCGTATGCGACGTGGCGACCGTGATTTCACCGGTGTTGCTGTCGATCTCAAAGTTGTTCGACGGATCGGTCAGGCTGAATGTGAAGTTGCTAACCACCTCCGTGGCATCCCATTCGACAACCACGTCAGGCGTACCTGGGCTGGCATCGGTGTCGCCCCATGTGCCGTCCACATGCCATAGAAATGCGTAGTCGTGGGCAGCGATGTTGTTGGGCTCATTCGAACTCCAATTGTTGTATTCATTGTTGGTCGCAGTCCCGGTGGAGTGGTCACCTTGCCAAAATTGGTCGCCTGCTTCGGTGCCGTCGTACCAACGGTATTCGCCTTCGACTAGTGCGTCCGATGCACCCAGCCAGAGATAGTCGTTGGCATCCGTCGCCATCTGTGCGATCAGGTCTTGTTCGTACTGAGAACGAATTGTGACCAGTTGTCCGTCGGCACCGTTGAGCGACGAACCGGTTGCTAATGCGAGAGCGGAATTCCAGTCGGTATCCGCGTCGACGTACCGGTAGAACTTGTTCGTGACGGAGTCATAAGTCAGCGACGGGTCATTGTGCAAAATCGTAGAAATCGCAGCGGGGGTTTCGGTCACCTGGATCTCGGCGACGACTGCGCCATATGGACCGGTTTCGAGTGATTCAAATCGCAGAATGCTGGTGTCGGATGTGGCCGTGAAGGTCAGTGTGTAGTAATTGGATTGGTTATTGGAAAACGACCATCCATCGGGTTGAGCGATCGTGATGTCTTGCGAAATCCCGTCGGCACTGGCGCGGAACTCCACGTGGTCTTGTCCACCGCTGAAATTTCCTCCGGCCTCGAAAGTCAGTTGGTATTGTTGGCCAGCAACCGTGGTCAGCGACTGCGTGATCACCCCGGTGGTGTCGCCGTTCAGTTCGACTGCGCGACCGCCATTTTCGGAATCAGGAAGCACTGATCCGAGCAAATCCACGTTGCCGTTTTCGACTGTCCAGGCACCCAGTGGGGTGGCGTTGGTGTACCGAGTGTACGTACCAGGGTCATCCGCTTCCAAGAACAGTCCGTCGTCGACCACGTCATTGATCGTGTCGGGGGCACTTGGCACGACGTAGCCAACACTGGTTCCCGTGCCCGCGTTTTCGTCGATGTGCAGGTCTTCGACCGGCGTGCTGGTGGTGAATCCAAACCCGGTCGCGTGGCCCACGCTCAGGTTGTTCCCGCTGACAACGTCAACGACTTCATTGGACTCGCTGAAGCCGTCCATCTGCCAGCTGGCGATAAGACCGTCGGGGAGATTGTCACTGTCTAGTTTTTGCTGATGGTTCGATGCAATTTCTGGTTCCGTTCGCACTTCCTCCCACAGGCGGAAATCGTACACGGTTCCGTGGAACTGCTCCCCGTCAACGGCATCGGCGCCGTCATCAAAAGACTGGCCAATGGACAGGCCATCGCTAACCGAGAAGCTCAGCCCGTCTCCGAGCCCATCTCCCGATTCTGCATGTTCGCCATCGATGTAGAGTGACCAATTTCCGCCGTTGGAATCCCAACTGATGGCGACGTGATGAACGTGTCCATCCAATAATTCGGAATATTGTTCCGTGGTCGATTCTTCGTAGGCATGAATCCCGAGATCGATTGTGCCATCAGATCGAACCATCATGCTCAGTTCGTTCTCGCTGCCGCCCGTCGCGGTGAAGTCGAACAGTCGGTGAGATTGGCCATTTGTGTGGTCGATTGAAAACAAGGTTTCCACTGTGACCGACGAAAGTCCACTAAGCAGATCGACATTGGTGAAAAGATACGCGTCATTGCCACCATCCGTGTTCAGCTCGATGCCGCTCGACAGATCGCTTGGCGCGTTGTCGGATTCGACCAGATCATTGAGCGAAACGGTGAAGACTTCATTGTAGGTGTTGCTGTCCTCGTCCGTCACGCGAACGGTCAACGCGTGAGAAGCCTGGCTCTCATAATCCAGCAACGAACCGTCTGCGACCGTGATCACGCCCGTGCTGGCGTCGATCGCGAAAGCGCCGGCGACTGTTTGCGACTCGATGGAATAAGTCAGCGCGTCGGTGGCGTCCAGGACGAGATCCGCATCCCACTGCACCACATAGCCGTCCATCGCTTGAACGGCGGTGGCGTCAAACCATGTTCCGTCATACTGCTGTAACAACGCGTAGTCTTCGCTGGCTCCACCAGTGGGACCAGCGGTGGCATGCCAGTTTTGATAGTTACCGTCGACGGCGTATCCGTTTTCGTCGCCTTGCCAGAAAGCCGAAGTGTTGACGTCTTCGTCTTGCCATCGCCATTCACCCTCTACCGATGCATCGGTGGCACCGATCCAAACATCATTGCCAATGTAGTCGGTCGCCAGTTGTTGAACGAAGGCGTTCTCGCTGGATGAATCGATGGTGACGAGGTCGCCTGTTAAACCCGACAAGGTGGTGCTTTCGGCAGCCGAGTGGGCGGCCGTCCACGTGCCGCTCGACAAGACCGTTTTATAGAATTTGCCGGTCGCGGCGTTGTAGGTTAGTTCGGAATCGGCCGCCAACAGGGCTGCGATCTGGGCGTCCCGTTCCGCGTCCTGACCGCTGACGCTGCCCACGATGCTGCCGGTGATTGCATTTTCGTTGACCGCAAACGTGAGTGCGGAGTTGCTAGCGGTGAAGCTGACATCGTCGACGTGTTTGAGTGTCAGGTTGTTGCCCGAGACCGCTTCGATGACGACGCCGTCGGTGGACAGTTGGTTGAATTGCCAGTTGGCAAGCAAACCGGATTCGGTACGAGGAAGGTCGCCGCGATAGCTGCTTTCGATCTCGCTAGCGGTGCGAGCGTCATCAAAGATTCGGATGTCGTGCAGTGTGCCACTGAAGATTTGAGGAGTTGTGTATCCGCTGTCTACACCGTCTTGTTCTTGGCCAAAGACCAACGTACCGTCCGCTGCGAGCGTTTGTCCTGTCGCTACACCCGTGATCGAGGAAACGACCTCTCCATCGACATAAAGTGACGCGGCGCCCGTGGGGCCATCCCACGTGATCGCGACGGAATGTTCAAAGCCGTCACCCAACGAAGTGAAGTCATAACCAGAGAACGAATAGTCGGTGCCATTGATGTAGAGTTTCAGCGTCGTCCCACTGACGATCGCCAATAAGGCATTTGAGTCGGTGTCGCCTTCGTAAGAAAACAGCGTGGTTTGACTTGGAACCGAATCGGATGAAAATTGGATTTCGACTGTAGTTGACGAGAGTCCGCCAAGAACGGCACCGCCATTCTCGGCGATGAAGTACGCATCGTTTCCGCCGTCGGCATTGATGCTGACCCCGCCATTGCTAGTAGCCGTGGTAGATAAATCACTAGGGAGCCCGGCTTGCAAGGCGTAGAGGTCTGCCATCTCCGCGTCGGTGACGGCATAGTTGTAGATGCGAGTATCATCGATCTGCCCGTTGAACTCACCGCCAACCGTGCCGATGTCATACGCACCGATCTTGGTCGACGTCACACCGGTCAAATCATCGAAGAATATGTCAGTCGTTGCGTCACCATACGAGTAGGTGATGTCGCCGCCTGTTTGAGCAACGCCGTCGATGTAGAGCGTGTTGCCACTTGCGTCAGAGGTGACCGCAACATGATGCCACTGATTGTCATGGATGGTGGCGATGGATGTCATGCGCAGTTGTGGAGTCCCACCCGTCGTGACCGCCCAAACGACGTTTCCGTTTTCAACCCACAGCGATGCAAATTCGTTCGGATCACCGCTGCTGACGTCGAAGATGGTCGCGAAGCCGGTCGTCGAAAACTTCACCCAAGTCGCCACGGTGCCTTCGGAGAGCGTCGAAAAGGTGCTGGCATTGGCGGACAGGTCGACGTAGTCGCCGGACCCATCGAGAGTCAGTTTGCCGTCGCCGACTTGATTCGTGTTCGTCGTGGTGTCGACGGAGGCATCGCCTTGCAATGTGCCGTCCAAACCATTGCCGCTGCTGTCCGTCGCCGCTGAACCCGAATCGAAATCGTACCGGGCGAGCAGCTGTGGTGGCCGGATGTATTCGTAGGCACCGATGTCAGCGCTCGCGTCGCGGGCGACCCCGCGTTGGTCATCCGTTGTCGAGGAACCGATTGCGGCGTTGTAGGCAATGCTGCCGCTGTTGATCGCATGAATGTGTTGACCCGATGTGGCATCCACGCTCAGTGCAGCCAGCATTGGATCGCTGCCCACGATGTCCGTCCCGTCGGTGCCACTGAAACCGCTGTTGTGTTCAATGATGTTGTACCCGCCGCTGACGATCGTCCCGTCGACATCATTACCACCAAAGTTGGAGGTGTTGTCGGCAAAGATGCTGTTGCTGACGTTGACCGTTCCGCTGTCAACACGCAGGCCGCCACCGTATCCAGCTGTTGCTGTGTTGTTCGCGATGGTGCTGTGGTCGATGTTCAACACGCCACCGCCCATTCGAATGCCGCCGGCATCGTGTTGAGCGACGTTTCCGCTGATTGTGACGTTGGTCAGATTCGACGTGCCACCGGTAATGTAGACTGCTCCGTTGTCCGCAGAGTTACCTACGATCGAAACGCGATCCAACGTCATGGTACCGGACGAAGCAATCGCACCCCCGTCGGTATTGCTGACGGTGTGGCCTGAGAACACCACGTCATTCGCAAAGAACGTTCCCGCGTTTCGAACCCCACCGCCCTGTTCGTTGCTGGTCGTTGAATCAACGATTGAGAGCTGTTGCAAAGTCAATTCGCCAGACGCGTCGACATCGAATACCCGGTCGCCGAGTCCACTGGCGTCAAGGATAGTGTCGCCCGCACCTGATCCAACGATGATCACTTCATCTGTGATATCAAAGTCACCCGTTGCCGCCGATGCGTTTCCGATGCCAGTCGCATCGAGTGTGTACGTTCCGGATGACAACTGGATCGACCATCCGCTATCGCTGTCATTCTGCGCCGCTAGGATCGCTTCACGAAGCGAGATCTGTCCGTCCGCACCCTGATTAGCCAGCAGACTGGCTACATCCGTCGTGGTTCCGTCAACAGTGTCATTAAACGTATCGACTTGAATGCCAGCGCCCTTGGCGATCAAGACGTCGATGTCATTGTCGGAGATCGCACGGGTGTAGATGCGAACGTCGTCCAGCTTGCCTTCGTAATCGTTGCCCGCAACGCTAGTGCCACCAATTGTCACCGGCCCGCTGACATCCACCACGCCCACGTTGGCAGAGGTGGTTCCGGATGGATTCCCATCGACGAACATCCGCATGTTGTTGCCGCTACGCGTCGCGGTAACGTGGTGCCAATTGCTGTCGGCCACAAAACCAGATGCAACCCAACTGGTTGCCGATGACGTGCTGCCCTGCAGCAGGAAGTTCAAACTGCCGTCGGCGCTGGTGTAGATGGAGAACCCGTCGCTGCCGTCGTGCGAACCGATCAAGCGCGTCGAGTTGGCTTGCAAAGCGTCCGCGTTGTACCAGAACGAAACGGTGAAATCGCCGCTGAAGTCCAACGACGGATCATCTGCGATTTCAACGACCGAGTTCGCACCCGATCCGTCCTGGGAGAAGTCCATCGCGTATTCACCAACGGCCGCATCGCTGGTCCACGCCGGATCATTGACCCATGAGCCGTCGTTGCCACTTCCCGACGCATCCGCTTCCGTCAGCGAACCCGACGTGTCGTATTCGTGATGCACGACCAGGTTGCTGGTGATATCCAACGTGCTGTGCCAAGACGCCTGTGCCGCGTAACCAAACGCAACTTCCGTTGACACGTCCCCGACGGTGTATTCCAGAATCCAGTCACCGCCGAGGTCCTCATGTCCCGTCGCATCATCACTGGCCGCGACGTCGCAGTTGCAAACAATCGCCAGCATCTCGATCAGGTCTTGACCTTCGACCGTGCTCGCCAGATCGCATCCATAGATAAGCAAGTCCGCTCGTGAGTCAAGCGAATGTCCCCATGAGGCGATGTCGCCAGCAAACGAAGGTGCGGAGTCGATGCTCAGTCGATCGCTCCCGAGTTGAATGCTTTCGCCGTCGCCGTGCGATACCAAGTGAACGGCGTCGACGCCCTGCAGCGTCGCCAAGGTGTTGCTGATTTGATCAACGCCGCTGTGGTCATTCGACAGACGCACGATCAACCATTGCGAGTCGTCACTTTGATCTCGAAGGTTCTGAATCAGTGTGTCGCTGTCCTGCACCCCGTCATCGATGAAGATGACTTCGATCGGGCGTGCTGGGTCCATCGGGATGGGACCTTCGGCAGGGTCATAGAAGTCCGGCTCGTCTTTGTTTTTGCGCGCTTCGCCATCAGGAGTCACTTCATCTGCATCAAGATCATCCAGCGCAGCATCGAACGCGTCTAAGTCAGCGTTCAACGATTCCACCAATTCCGCATCGGGAACGACGGCGTCGACTGCTTCCAAACCTTCGCCGGAAAGCAGAACACGGTCTTCCAGTTGAAAGAAGTGAAATTCGCGTTTGCCCATCAGATTGTCTTCAGAATCGGATTTTTGCATGGTGAATTGCCTCATCGTCCTAAACGACACATTTTCACGCTCGCATGAGACGTACGGGTGTCCAGGTAGGCTCCGCTGACTTTTCCGATTCCGCTGACGATGCGTTTATTGTCGATTGATTCTGTTGAATCGGTCGGTAGGTGGGAAAATGCAGGCGGTCGTTGCAATCCTCACGACCAATGCTTCCGAAGATATCTGTACACGTAGTGAAATCCTGTAGTGGGGTTCTTTGCCGTTGCAATCACTCGATCGGTTAGCACGGAGGCTGGTTTTTCCCTGGAACGGGGGCAGTCGACGTTGTTTGTGTTTCAAAGCGAACTTGGTCAAGGAAGGAATGAAGCTCGTTCTCAACCATTTTCGAAGCATGCTCAAGAAATGGCCGTTGCCGGCCGCTTCGACGGGATGCGATCGACTCCATTCGGTGGACAAGGCTGTTGTGCCTTGGCGTCGATCGATGGTGGATGCTTGGTTGTTGGGGACGCTGCTTTCGCTCGCTTTCGCGCTGCTTCCGAATCATTTGAAAGCGGACGAACCCCGAGCCACGTCGTTTGAGCAATTTCTAAACGCGGCAGCGGCGAATGTTGCCGAAGCGGTCCGTCGAGATTCCTTGGAACCTGAAACGCTGCCCGCTCCCACTCCGACCAGCGACGGCATGTCATTGCCGCCAGACGGAGCCACACAGGCAAGCGATCTTGGGATCGAAACCAACGCAGAAGTGGTGGGGCCTTGGTGGGAAAACCTGGCGTTTGCGGCTTTGTTGTCGACGCCCGAGCAAGTTTCGTTTGACCTTCCTACTGTTCTGACCGACACGCTGGAAACCAGCCCGCGAATCTCCGCTGTTTCACGCCGGACCTCGATCGCTTACGAAAAGATCGTTCAGCAAGACGCCGTCTTTGATCCCACCTTGCTGTTGGAAGGCGGCTACGATCGTGTCAACGATCCCGTCGGTAGCACATTGACGACGGGCGGGCCCGATCGATTGATTCAAAATGGAGTGACTGCGAGTGCAGGCTTTCGAAAGCTCACCCGTCGCGGGACCATCGTGGACCTGTCTCAAGAATTGGGAACGTTGGACAGCAACAGTCTGTACTTCGACCCCAATCCGCAAGGCAATTCAAAAATCAGTCTCAGCATCACTCAGCCGTTGTTGGCGACCAGTGGCGAAGTCTACAACACACGGTTGGTCACCCAGGCGTCCATCGACAGCCGAATCGCATGGCAGGAAATGCGTACGGAAGTTGAAAATCACATCGTTGAAACCTTCAACGCGTTTTGGCGTTTGTATGAACGACGTTGTCACCTGGTGCAGCAACGAAGTCTGATCGAACGAGGAGAACAGATCGCCCGGTTGGTTGACGCTCGTGCGGACTTGGATTCGGGCCCGCTCCAGCGGATCAAGGTGCAACGCCGATTGGCAACGGATCGCGATCGATTGATTGAAATTGAGGCGGAACTAAAACGTTTGCAGGTGCGGTTGCGAACACTGGTCGGCAGCCCCGCATTGGCCGCACTCAATCAATCGGTGGAACTGATCCCGTTGGCCAACCCCGACATCCCCAACGAGAACATCGAATTGGAAGATGCGATCGTTCGTGGGTTGGAGTATCGACCGGATATCCAAGCGGCGACGCAGGAGCTCGCTTCGGCGGGGTTGAGCATCAACGTGACACGCAATGAGTTGAAACCTCAATTGAATGCGGTGTTTGACGCTTACTTGGCGGGTCTTCGAGGAGACAACCGATTTTTCCAAGCGTTTGGCGATCAATTCACGGAAGGCCCCGGCCTCACGGCGATGCTGCAATACAGTTTGCCGTATGGACGTCGAGCTGCACGCAGTCGAGTTCGTGAGGCGCGTCACCGTTATCAACAGCGAAGTGAAGAATTGCGGCAGAGTTTGCTGACGGCACGCCGCGAAATTGAAACAGCTTTGATTCAAACGGAGGCGAACTTTCGACTTCGGGACAGCAAAGCGATCACCTTGGCGGCGGCAGTCCGTGAAGAAGAAATCGCAACGCGACGCTGGGACGTGCTAGCCGGCGACGGTGGTCCCACCGCGTTGGTGTTGGAGGATTTGCTCGAGACTCAAAAACGTCGAACCGAAGCTGAACAATTGTTGGTGACGTGCCAGGTTGCTTCCATCATCTCCATGATTGAACTGCAAAAGGCGATGGGCACGTTGTTAAAAACAGAAGGCATTCAGCCCACGCGTCCAAGCAACACCAGCCAAATTGAGCTGTTGCAAACCGAGCCTGTTGAACTGGAACAGTTGAGGCCACTGACCCGCATCGTCGAGATGAAATCGCGGCGCGAACAGGAAGTGACAGGCGAATCTTTGATCAGTGAATCAGGGTTGATCGAGGGGGATGACACATCGACCGTCGACAGTGTGACCACATCGGAAAGCATGCAATAGGAACGCAAGATGAAACGAACATCATGGACGATCATTGGATTGGCTGTTTTCGTCGCGGTGGGATTGCCGTCGAATCTCGCCCAAGCTCAAAAAGCATCCGATGCTTCGCGAGGCATCGCGTTGTACGGGGATTCAGCCTACGAAGGTTTCTCGCAAGCGATCGAAGACATCTATCTGGGCAGTGAAGATCTGGGCCGGATCATTGAGATCCCGGTGAAGGTTGGACAACGTGTTCAGGCCAATGATGTGATCGCTCGTTTGGACGATGAGATCGAACGAGCGTCCATGGAAATTGCACAAACCCAAGCGTCGATGGTTGGTGAGATTCACGCGGCTCAGGCATCGTTGGATTTGCAAACGATACGGGTCGAGCATTTAAGACGCTTGCTTCGCGACGAGATGGCAGGTTCCGATGAGCTCCGGCGGGCGGAAATGGAACTGAATATCGCCAAGGCTCGTCTGCTGACCGCAACGGAACAACGGTCATTGCGAACCGCAGAAGCGAAACGGCTCGAATTGCAATGGAAACGGCGAACCATTCGTGCTCCCTTCGACGGAGTGATTGCTGAAAAGATCGCTGGTTTGGGCGTCACGATGACACCCACCGAACCTGAAATCGTGCGTCTGGTTCGGACAGATGTTCTACACGGGGTGTTCAATGTAACGGCCGAACGAGCGTTGGCGATGAAGGTTGGGATGGAAACCCAGGTTTACTTTCGCGCGGCCCGTCGAACCGTGGACGGCGAGATTGACACCATCGGCCCATCGATCAATAGCGAAAGCGGAACGATCGAAGTTCGAGTGCGAATCGAGAATCCGTCGGGAACGCTCCGCCCAGGAGACCGTTGCACGATGCGGCTGGTAGATACGAACCACGTCGACGAGGTTCCGAGTTCCATTTCTCGACGCCAGCCTTCGGGAGTTCCGCGATGGTGAGTTTGGTATCCGAGTCATATGACGGGGCGACCAATGTGATCGAACCGAAAACGTCGAGCAACGTGTCGTCCTCGAAGTCGGATTTGCTCTCCGCTTCGCCGGGCTCTTCGCGTGCGAAGATGTTTCAGTCGATGTGGCACTCTTGGTTGACCGAGATGGCATCGACGAAGGACCGCGTTTCGGCGGCGGAGTTGTTCGTCCAACGTCTCTCTGAGATTCTACCGGATCACACGATTCGTCTCGGTTGGGGCGCTCGTTCGCTCCATCGTTTGCATGATGCACGATTGGGATGGTTGGGCGCTGACAACTCAATTCGCCAACGCTTTGATGCCCAGTGGTTGGCGTCCACGGTCGAAGCTGATTCGCCGATCACCGAGAGCACCTCTCGGTGGGAAAACGGGACCTTGGTGATCGATTTGGTTCCTGATATCGAATCAGCCACTCAAACCGCGAAAAATGCAAAACGTGATGGGGAGAGCGTCCCGCGTTGTCTGCTTTGGATTCGGCCACCGAGTGCCGATGATTTTGACGCCAAGACCTTTCAACGCATGTTTCCCGCGGACGTGATGGGGTTGTTCGCAGCGATCTTTCTCAGTCGCCCCGCCAACGATCATTGGGGACGAATGGCCAGCCGAATCAGTCAGTGGTGGTCACGACGTGGCCTGATCGGAATTGCCTTTTTGATCACCTTGATCCTGACATGCATTCCGATGTCCTACCGAACGCATGCAACGGCAACGGTTGCTGCGATGAATGGCCGACTGATCGCCTCGCCGATTGATGCCACTTTGTTGACGACGTTGGTTCGTCCTGGCGATCGCGTTAAGGCGGGGCAAACGCTGTTGCAATTGGACGGCCGCCCACTGCGAATTGAACTGGAATCAGTTCTGGCCGAAATCGAGGAATCACAAAAGGATGAGGACATCGCTCTGGCGAGCGGAGAAATCGCGACGGCACAATTGGCAGGGCTTCGGCGGAAAACTCTCACTCGTAAAGCGGAATTGCTGCAAGACAAACTCAATCAACTCGATGTTGCGTCGCCGATTGATGGCGTTGTCATTCAAGGCGACCTGACTCGGTCGTTGGGGACCCCGTTGGAAATCGGCCAGACGTTGATGGAGATCGCTCCGGAAGGCAACGTCGAAATTGAATTGGAACTGCCCGAATCTGAAATTCGTTTCGTCGAAATGAACGCTCCTGTGGAATTATGGTTCCCAGCATTGGACGGGCGTGCGTTCGATAGCCAGGTGCGTTCCGTCTGGCCTGCGGCGACCATCCGCGATGACGCCAACGTATTTGTTGCCATCGCGGAATTGCCCAACGACGATGCTGCCTTGCGGGTCGGAATGCGAGGGGAAGCCGTGGTGATCGGTCCCACCTACCCATGGATTTGGAAATGGATTCGAACCCCTGTGAAACGACTGGGGTGGATGATCGGATGGTGAAACCAAGCGACGTTCCTATCGAACCATGCGATCGAGTCGGTTCTGAAAAAACAGAATTGGAAACGGCCGCTCCACCAATGGCATCGCCCAAGGTGCGTTTGGATTCGGAGATGGAATTCACCGTTTGCGAAGTGGCGGGAGTCACAGTGATTCGCGCCGCGCATGGTGGCACCGGAAAACACTTTCAATTCGGCGCAGCAGAACACCACGTCGCCATGTTGTTGGACGGGGAGCGTTCGACGACCGAAATCATCACGCAAGCGAAACGGGATGGATTGGATTGGTCCGCGGAAGATATCGCGGACTTCATTTCCGTGC
>NZ_JBICHO010000504.1:0-15871 GCF_043100905.1 Rhodopirellula sp. JB055
TTCGTATCGCTCGATCCATTTCCAGTCGCCTTCGCGAATGGCTCCGCCTGGGAAGCCGCCTTGGTTGCTGTAGTGTGGGTAGTGCCAGTAAAGAGCATCTCGGTCCAGTGATTCTTCGCCACGCAGCAGTGGTTGGAGCGAAACGCCATCGAGTTGTTGTTGCTGGGGCGTCGTCTGTCCGCGGGGGAACTCCACCAGAAAATTGGGATGGCGAGTCAGTGGTCTTGGACTCGGGAGCTGAATGGATGTTGCGGCCGGGGGAATTGGTGTCCGTTGACTTGGCTGAACAAAGCGAAGTCAAAGGTTTCTTTGTCCCTTTTGATGCGATTGACGAGGAGGCAGGGGAAACGTTTCTGTATGTGGTTCAGGACGGTTCGGCTTCCAAGTTCAGCGTCGAAGTGGTCCCTCGGGAAAACCTGGACACGGGTTCGATGATTGAGGTGCAGTCGCCAGAACTTCGCGAAGGATTGCAAATCGTCGTCCGCGGCGTGCACTACCTCACCGACGGTGAACGAGTGCGAATCGTGGGCGCAGCTCGAAAGTTCGATGAACTGGAAGAAGGGCATTTGATTGGCAGCCCCGGGCCGTCGATCGTGACGGAGGGATCCGCAGAATGAACCTGCCATCCTTGGCGGTGAAGTACCGCCCCATCGTTTTCTCGTTAGCGATTTTGGCCATGGCGTGGGGGGCAATCACCTATGTCACCATCCCGCGACGAGAGGATCCGGAGTTCACAATTCGCGTCTGTGTGGTCTCCACGTCTTGGCCGGGCGCACCGGCCGAAACCGTGGAGGAACTGATTACCGACAAGATCGAACAAAGTTTGACCAGCATTGAAGAGGTTGAGCTGACACGGTCGACCACACTGACCGGTCAGTCCACCGTGTTTGTCGAATTGGAAGACAACATTCCGCCGGCGGACATCCAAAATGTTTGGGACAAGGTTCGCGCTCGGGTGGACTTGGTGCCGATGCCTGCCGAGCATGTCACTCCCATTGTCAATGATGAGTTCGGTGACACTGCTGTGTTATTGTTGGGCATCCATCAAACACCGTCCAAAAGCCGTGAGGCAATTCGTCCTCAAGATCGCTACACGCTACGTCAATTGGAAGAGTACGCGGAAGATGTGCAGGACGCTTTGCGGTTGTTACCAGGTGTCGCGAAAGTCGATATGTTCGGCCAGCGGTCCGAGGCGATTTTCATTGAAACGGACCTTGCCAACTGGGCCCAATTGGAACTGACCACCAATCAACTGGAATCGTTGGCGGATGATCGGAATATCATTCAGGCCGGTGGAGAACTGGACACCGAATCGGGGCATTTCTCGGTCAAGACGGAAGGTGAGTTCAATGCGGTGGACGAGATCACACAGATTGCCAGCACCGTTCGAACCCGTCGAGGTGACAATCGCGTTCCCTTGGCTGAGCTTGGTCTGACCGTCACGCGTGACTACGAAGACCCTGCCAACTACATCTGCCGAGTGGGCGACGCACAAGGCAGCACGCCTGCGGTGATGTTGGGGATCACGATGAAATCGGGTTCCAACATCATTGATGTTTGTGGAGCCGCGAAGCACCGAGTTTGGGAAATGTCAGAGGTGGAACAACGGTTGCCGCCGGACATTGCTGTGACTGCGGTCTCCGATCAAAGCGAAAGCGTGGCAAAGAAGATTCGCGATGTAATCATCAATGTTGTGGAAGCCGTCCTGATTGTGGTGGTGGTGGTTTACTTGGTGGTTGGCTTTCGCACGTCGTTTGTGATGGCCGCGAATATTCCGATCGTGGTTGTCGTCACGGTTGGTTTGATTTCGCTTTTTGGCGTGCAACTTGAACAAATTTCGCTCGCTGCGATGATCATTTCGTTGGGGTTGTTGGTCGACAATGCGGTGCAGGTGTGTGACCAAGCCAGGTCCAATCAAATCGCAGGGATGGATCCGTTTCCAGCGGCGATTGACGGGGCCAACACCTTGGCCATTCCGATGCTGGTTGGCACGCTCACCACGATGGCAGCATTTGTCCCAATGCTGGTGAGCTTGGAAGGTGGGGGGAAGGAATACGTTTACAGTTTGCCGGTCACCGTTTCGACCACGCTTGCCCTCAGTTGGGTGTTGGCAATGTCGTTGTGTGTGATCTTGGCGGGGATGTTCATCCGGGCTCCCCAAGCCGATCAAACGGGATCGCCCGTGGTCGCGGCATGGAACCGGATGACTCGATGGATGCCACGCCGGAAACGTCGAATTGGTCAATCAACCGAAGGCACCACGTCCGGCGGTTCCAATCCCAAACGCGAGAACCTGGCGTTCCAACTGTATGGATGGTCGGGCAGTTTAGCGGTCAAATTCAAATGGCTGACGGCGTTGGCGACGCTCGGGTTGATGATTGGCATCATGGTATTGCCGGTGAGTTCGGAATTCTTTCCGGATGCGGATGGGACTCAGTTTGCGGTCAAGGTGATTTTGCCTGAAACGGCAACGATCGAACAAACTGACCAGGTCACGCAGCAAGTCGAAACGATTCTTCAGCGATTGGGAACTGAGAATTTGGCGACCAATGGATTCGCCAAGCCTCCACTTCGCGTGTATCGATCTCTAGTTGGTGGTGGTGGTTCACGCTGGCATCTGGGTTGGGATCCCGAGCCGAAAACACGGTCTTTCGCAGAGATTTTAGTGCGGACAACGGACGCATCGGTGACGAAACAGTTCGCTCAACGCGTGCGGGAAATTGCGGAGCGTGGCGATGAATCCATGGGAATTGATCCGATCGTGGGGGCTCGAATCGTTCCTGTCCGATTGGCACTTGGTCCTCCTGCGGACCCACTCGTCTTTCGAATTTCAGGCAGTGGTTTCGCAGATCCAGCGGTGTTGCGGGAAGCGTCGGACAAGCTGAAGCAACTCGTCAGGGACCAGCACGAAACGTGGGACGTTTCGGATTCATGGGGAGTGGACGGTTACCAAATTCAAGTTGCGGTGGAACAAGACCGAGCCTCCTTGGTCGGTGTCACCAATTCCCAGATTGCACGAACGTTGAATTCTTACTACTCGGGTTTGCAGTTGACGACGTTTCGTGAAGGCGACCATGAGGTGCCGGTCTATTTTCGCTTGAAAGCCAGCGAACGTGAATCGGTTCGCGGTCTGCAAGAAGCGTATGTTGAAGGGGATCGTGGGAAGGTGCCGCTGGCCTCCTTGGCGGTTCTCCGGCCAACGCTTGAGCTCGCGAAAATCGAACGTCGTAAAATGAATCGAACGATCGAAGTCAGTTCACAAATGGAGCCGGGGGTCACTGGAAACGACGTGGTCTCGCGAGTGTTGCATTCGCCAGAGATGCGACAATTGCAGGATGAGCTGCCAACGGGATACTGGATTGAACCCGGTGGTGCGTACGAGGAGAGTGCCGAAGCGGGCGGGCAGATGATGATGTCGTTCGCGATTTCGTTTCTGTTGATCGTTTTGTGTTTGATCTTTCAGTACAACGGTTGGTCCAAACCGTTGATCATTCTGTCCACGTTGCCATTGGCCTTGGTAGGGGCGTGGTTGGGTTTGTACCTGTCGGACAAATCGCTGGGGTTCATGCCGCAATTGGGGATCTTGGCTCTGTTTGGCATTGTGCTGAATACCGCGATCATCTTCGTTGAATTCGCCGATATTTTGATCTCAGAACGTTCCCAAGCCAAAGCTTCCAAGGGGGAAGACGATGGTCCGATCGTTGGTTTGACCCAAGCCGAATTTCGTGATTGCTTGATCGAGGCGGGCAAGCAGCGGATGTTGCCGATCTTCCTCACCACTGCGACGACGGTGGGAGGGTTGTTGCCTTTGGCCTTGAGCGGCGGTCCGCTGTGGGAAGGCTTGGCATGGTGCATGATCGTGGGGTTGTTGATGACGACCACGTTGACGTTGATCATCGTGCCCGCCTTCTATGCGATTTTGGTCGAAACGTTTCGAGTCGTGCCAGTCAATCGTGCCTGATCATTCACGACATCTGTCGGTTGGTATCAGTCAGCCAGTTCGCTCATGAACTGAGTCAGAAATGTCTTCATGAACCGTTCTCGCTCGGTCGCGATCTGACGGGCCGGATCGGTGTGAAGCATTTCTCGCAAGCGAAACAACTTTTGATAAAAGTGGCCTGCACCGGTCTTGGGGCCGTTCAGATCACTTGGGTCGTGCCCAGCGATGTGGAAGGGTTGTCCCACGGTTGCGCCGTATTCGATCGTTCGTACGATCCCAATCGCCCCCAACGCGTCCAACCGATCGGCATCCTGAACGATTTTTCCTTCCAAGGAGAGTTCTTCGGCGGTGTCGTGTTTTCGAAAGGAAAGGTTGTCGACGATGTGAGCAACATGATCGATTGTGGGTGTGTCGACTGGGAGGTCGCCCAAAATTTGCCGTGAGAACTCGGCGCTGCGTTCGACTCCCTCATGAAATTTCGCGTCACCAACATCATGCAGCAACGCCGCGAGTTCGATCACAAAGCGATCACCGCCCGTTTGTGCTTGGATGTCGCAAGCTGTGCGATGGACACGCCGGACGTGATCGAATCCGTGCCCGGCTTGTTGGTCAGCCATCCGCTGGCTCACAATGTTGGTCACGTTCTGGATGATTGTTTCAGATGGGTTCATCTTTGAATCGTAACCGGACAGCAAATTCAATCGTAGGTGGCGGTGAACCTTGGTCGGTCATCAAGCATCTCGACGTGGTGGAATCGTGCGTTGCGAGGTGGTCGATGATCGAGTGCGTTTGACAGGCCATGCAGTCACGATTCTGGTATCTCGCTTGAAAGTGCAAGTGGATGGAAGGTATTCGGGATGGATTTGAGATCGTTCGAGGAGAGAGATGGGGTTGGGTGCTGGCGTTTGTTCCGCGACACCGTGCATCGAGTGAATCGCCGCGACTATTCGTTGGAACAGTTGAATGCGTGGGCTCCGGAATCGGTGGACTTGGATGCCTGGTGCGATCGATTCCAAGGTCGCGTTGCCTTGGTGGTCGAGTTGGATTCGAAGCTGATCGGATTCGCGGACATGACCCGCGACGGCTACTTGGATCGGTTGTTTGTTTCAGCGGATCATCAACGGCGAGGTGTTGCGAAGTTGATTTGGAGTGGGCTGGATGCACATCTTCGCCGACTTGAGTGCGAGACTGTTTTGACGGAGGCGAGCATCACTGCGAAACCGTTTTTTGAATCGGTTGGCTTTCGGGTGTTGCAGCGTCAGAGCGTGGAATGTCGAGGTGTTTCGTTGGACAACTTCCGGATGGAATGGAAGCGTGAAAAGTCTGGCCAGGGGGGGTAAACGGACCATCCTTTCCGCACGGTCGGTATCACTGGAACTGTAATTGGTTGGGGAAGGCGTTTCTCACGAACGAGCAGAGGATTCCTTGGCATTTTGGATGCAAGGCGTCGATTCATGACCCATGTTGTTGAAGTTGCTTTGGTCTTTTGCGAACAAAGCATTGGGGCACCGAAACAACATCAACAGCTTGGACCGTGAAGGTGCGCGCTGTTGCTGACGATTGCCCCAAGGATCATTGATGCCGACGTCCTCTTTACGCGAAGAACTGAAGAAAAGAGAACCGTTTCGATCGCTCGAGCAAGAAGCCATGCTGGGGATTCTTCGTACCAGCGATTTGCTTGAAAATCGATTGGCTCGTTTGCTGCGAAAATATGGGCTGACGCCTTCGCAGTACAACGCGATGCGGATCATGCGTGGCGAAGGCGAACCGATGCCCTGCTTGGAAGTTGCCAATCGGATGATCCAGGTGGCTCCCGCGATCACGCGCGTGGTCGACCAATTGCTCCATCGAGATTTGGTGCACAAGAAGCAATCAAGTCAGGATCGTCGCGTCTTTCTGGTTGGCTTGACGGAGGAGGGCCTCGTCTTGCTCCGCCAATTGGATGAGCCGATTCAGAATTTGCATCGCGAATTGTTGGGGCACGTCAGCGCGGAAGATCTTCATGCGCTCAATCGAATTTTGCAAATCGCCCGCGAAAGTGTGGTGGAGTCGTCTGGTTCGGATTCGTAACGACCCGTTTTGTGGTTCGTGACGGATCATTCAGGCTTCAGCGAGTCAGCCGTGGGTGTTCATTTCGCGTCAATCGTGCGTCGAAACTGCCAACCAAAGCGACCTCTGGTAAAGTTTCTCGTTTGAGCGGCGGTTTTCTGGTTCAACCGCAACTGGTTCCAAGGTGCGGTGAGTTGTGTCACGACGCGGACGCAATGCAATCGTGCCGCCGATTTTGAACAAAAATGACTGAACGAATTGCTCCTGATGAATCGCAACCCCGGATTACCAAGCTGATCGCCGATGCGCGATCAGGAGATCAAAACGCGTTGGGAGAATTGCTGGACAGTTACCGAAAGTTTGTCAAGTTTTTGGCTCGCTCTGGTTTGCATCATCATTTGCAAGGCAAAGCCGACCCGTCGGATTTGGCTCAAGAGGTTTGCATCGCGGCACACGAGAACATGGCAGATTTTCGCGGCCAATCCCCGGAGGAATTCGCGGGTTGGTTGCGAGGCATCTTGCAGAACATTCTGGCAATGCACCTGCGAAAGTACTTGGGGACAAAGAAACGCGACCCCCGGTTGGAGCAGAATTTGAATGCCAGTCTGGCGAACGCATCGGGATTCTTGCAATCCAAGATCGCCGCGGATGTCACATCACCAAGTCAACACTTTGCTCGCAACGAAGCTTTCTTGCAATTGGCGGAGGCACTCGAGGCGCTGCCGGAACATTATCGCGAGGTCATTTTGCTGCGTCATGTCGAAGGCATGTCCTTCGCGGATGTCGCCGCGAGGGTGGGGAAGAGCGTGGATAGCGTTGAGAAGCTTTGGGTCCGTGGACTTGCGAAATTGCGAACCATCATGACTTGAGTGTGGTGAGCGAACGAGACGGCAGACGATCAACTGAACGAAGAGAGAATCATGGCCACTTTCGATGAAACCAATGACAACGGCGTGGTCGCTGCGGTCAAGGACTACATGCAGTTGCTCGAGCACGGGAAAGCTCCTTCGATCGACGCATTCGTGGCGGAGCACTCCAGCATTGAAGAGGAACTGCGTCCAGCTCTGGAAGGGCTGGCTATGTTGCATGGCGTGGAATCCCCGTCGGATTCACCGGCGAGCGTGGAGGGCCCCGATTCCGAATTCACTGCCAAACCCATCGGTGATTTCCAAATCGTCGGTGAGCTCGGTCGCGGAGGAATGGGCGTTGTCTACGAGGCCATCCAGCTTTCTCTTGGCCGCAAGGTGGCTTTGAAAGTCCTGCCGTTTGCCAGCGGTTTGGACGAAGTGCGATTGCAACGTTTCCGCAACGAAGCGCATGCGGCGGCGGCTCTGCACCACACCAACATCGTGCCTGTTTATGCCGTCGGGAGTGATCGTGGAGTGCATTACTACGCGATGCAGATGATCGAGGGACGCACGCTGGCGGATGTGATCGATGAGATGCGTCAGGAAACCAAGCAAGGGAAATCAAACGACACCCAACCGATGCGTGATACGGTCAGTGCCGCGACGACTCGTTCGAACAACACGACGTCGATGGGCACCTCGATGGGGCGGCGACGGTACTACGAATCGGCCGTTCGCATGGCACACGAAGCCGCGATCGCGATCGAGCACGCGCATCAGTACGGCGTCATCCACCGAGACATCAAACCGGGGAACTTGTTGATCGACGGTGCCGGCAAAGTGTGGGTGACGGACTTTGGTTTGGCACACATTGAATCCGACACCAACAACCTGACTCGGACAGGCGACCCGATGGGGACGTTGCGGTACGCTTCGCCCGAACAAGCGTCCGGAAACCGGATGATCTTGGATCATCGAACCGACGTGTATTCTTTTGGCGTGACACTTTACGAATTGTTGACCCTGCGACCCGCCATCGAAGGCGAAGGTTTTCGCGAATTGCTCAATGCGGTGATTGAGGTCGACCCGCCATCGCCGATGTCAATCGCACCGGATTTGCCCACAGAGTTGGACACGATCGTTCGCAAAGCCATCGCAAAGCAGCCGTCCGAACGTTACGCGACGATGAAGGCTCTCGCGGACGATTTGCAATGTTGGTTGGATGACAAACCGATCCAAGCCAAACCTCCGACGGCACTTGAACGGTTGGCCAAATGGCGTCGCCGCAACAGTGGTTTAGTGGCAGCAGCCTTTGGAATGTTGTTGATTGCTTCGGTCGCTTTGTTGGTGACGGCGTTGCTCGTTTGGGGAGAACAACGGCAAACCCAAATGGCTCTCGATCGCGAAACACAGCAACGGGAATTGGCTGAGGAAAGCTTTCGGCAAGCTCGTGCGGCCGTCGACGCATTCAGTGAGCTGAGTGAAAGCGAATTGGCCTATCGAGCTGGGCTTCAGGATCTGCGGCGGACTTTCCTCGAAACATCTTTGTCGTTTTATCGTGACTTCTTAGAACTTCGTGCCGATGACCCGGCTTTGACAAGCGAATTGGCAAAGACCTCGGCTCGTGTGGAAGCCATGGTCGAGGAACTGCAGTTGCTCGAGAACATCGGTCCGTTGTTACAACTCTTAGAAGAGAGCGTTCAAAAAGAGTTGCAGATCGATCGCGAGAAGGCGGCCGCGATCACTGATGCCGTCAAAATGCTGCAATCGGAACGGCATTACTTGGCCAATGAAAACCCCGGCAACCTGTCGATTGAGAATGCCGAAATGACAGAACTGTTGGAATCGTTCGATTCGTTCATGAGAGAGCAACTGAGTGCACAGCAAGTCGAACGTTTGCGACAAATCGCTCGGCAACGTCGATTGCCGTTCACTTTCAAATCCGCCGAAGTTGTCGCGGCTCTGGAACTGACTCGCGAGCAAAGAGCGAGGATCGATCAAATCATTGAAGAAACGCGTCCTTCACGCCGCGGAGGAGGTGACGGCGATCGAGGGCCCCGCGATCGAGAAAATGGCCGACGTGGTTCAGGACCAGAGGGATTCGAGTTGGGGATGCGAGGGCGATTTGATGGTGACCGGTCGCCCGACGGAATTGGTTCCCGTGGCGGCCGGCCACCCGAATTCGGCCGGCCTCCTGAGATGAATGGTCCACCTGAATTTGGTGGCCCGCGTGGTAAGAAAGGGCCTTCTGGTTTCAATGGGCCGCCGCACGACATGTGGAATTCGGAAGGAACCCGCTATACCGTCGAGAAAATTCTGGAGATATTGACACCTGAGCAACGAGAGAAATGGAATGAATTGATCGGCGAAGCGTTCGTTCAGTGATCGAGTGAATACGATCTGAAGTTACCTGTTTTGACGAAGCAGGTCCGTGACACCTTGTTGGGAGTTTGGATGCGGATTCTGGTGCTGACAGTGGGGACGCGAGGCGACGTGCAGCCGTACGTTGCCTTGGCCGTTGGGCTGAAGGAGGCGGGGCACGAAGTGCGAATTTGCACCTGCCAGATCTTCGAAGACTTCATCCATTCGCATGGAATCGACTACGCTCCACTGAACAACGACATTCGCGATTTCATGGAATCGAAGGATGGTCGCATGGCAATGGAAACAACCACCAACTTGTTTCAAGCCGTTCGGACGGGTGTTCGATTGATGCCAAAACTGACAGACATGATGCATCGTCAGGTCAACGAGATGTGGGCGGCGGCCAATTCCTTTCAACCGGACTTGATTCTATTTCATAAGAAAGCCATCGGCGCAGAAGACTTTGCAGAACGTCTCGGGTGTCGTTGTGCCCTCGCGTTCTACCTGCCGCTGTATGTGCCCACGGGGGAGTCGCCTGCGTTTGGGTTTCCAAGGTTGCCGTTGGGCCGCTGGTACAACATCGCGACTTATCGCGCCATCGAATTCATCACTCGCCGTAGTGGAGGTCGGTTTGTGGGCAAGTGGCGGCGGTCGCTAGGAATGCCAAAGAAGCGTCCGCCGTATTTTCGTCATGCGGATGGCAGACCCGTCGCCGCGTTGCATGCCTACAGTCCGGCGGTGATTCCGAGACCAAGCGATTGGCCTGAGCACGCGACGGTGACTGGGTATTGGTTCTTGGATGCTCCCAATGAATTCGAGCCCGCTCCGACGCTGGTGGAGTTTCTTCAACAAGGACCACCACCCATCTACGTTGGTTTCGGAAGCATCTTCGGACGCGATCCACGCGCGACGGCCGAACGTGTCATCGAAGCGGTTCGCTTGTCGGGGCAACGTGCAATCTTGGCTCCGGGTTGGGGCGGAATGGATCTGCGGGAGTTCGATCTGCCGGAGACAATGCTTTCCATCGATGCGGTTCCACACGATTGGTTGTTCCCTCAAGTCTCCGCGGTGATTCACCATGGCGGTTGCGGAACCACGGCCGCCGGGCTTCGCGCCGGTCGACGCACGATCATCTGTCCCTTCTTTGGTGACCAACCGTTTTGGGGTCGAGTGGTTCATGAGCTCGGCGTTGGCCCCCAACCGATCCCGCAACGAAAACTCACGTCCGAACGGCTTGCCCAGGCCATTTCTCAAACGATGGATGATCACGAGATGGAAGTTCGGGCTGACCAACTTGGCAAACAAATCCGATTGGAATCGGGCGTGCAGAACGCCGTGCGATTCATTGATGAGCTGAATATTTGATCAGCTCGCAGCGTCTGCGTGACACGAATCTCTCGATCGTTCCAACGCATCAGAAACGGTCATCGATTTCCGGTTGTCGAAAGAGGTTCTCAACGCATATAGGACGGGCACTCTTGCCCGTCAAAGTCGTGGATGTCGGCTAAGAGTGGCCAACCTACAACAACTCTCAAACGCGTGAGCAAGGGATTGGATGCAACTCCCTTCCTCGCTGACGCTTCGGGTTATGATTGGGCGCTCGTTGTCGCGGGCCATGTTGGAGCTTTCGCGGTTGATCATTTCAGTCTCTCGTTGCTGCATCCCTTTTTGATGATCCGAACCATTTTGTTGAGTCTGTTTGTCTTGAATCCTGTCTTGGCAATCGGGAGTGAACCCATTCGCTGGTCGGCTGATTCGGCGCAAGCGAACGTTGTTGCAACGCACGGCAAAGCAGCGTTGTGTGCCGGGATCGAGGGGGAAAGCTGGTTGTTCAACGCGCAAACGGTGCTGGAGCCACAAGGCGCACACGACGTTTTGAAGTCGGGCGAGTATTCGCTCGTTGTTTGGGTGAACCCCTACCGCTTGAATGCTGGTCAACAAATCATCGCGGCCAAGAATCGCTATTCCTTGGGTGAACGCGAATGGTCGCTGATGCTGGATCGCAATCACCAGTTCAGCCTCTATGTGTACCGAAATGGATGGCAAACCATCTCTGGGCCGGAACCTGAGCTCGGCCACTGGTATCAACTCTGCATGGTCATGAAACCGGAGTCGGCGGAGTTGTACGTCAACGGTGAACGGGCGGGATCGTTGGAGCTGGATCAACCCATGCAATCCACCGACGCGCCGCTGACTTTGGGTGGAGTGAATGACGATGGGAACATTCGGCAAACCTGGAATGGTGCGATCGACGAAGTTCAGCTTCTTTCAAAAGCATTGTCGCCTGAAGAAGTGGCCGCGTCCTATCGTCCGATCGATTTGGTTCATGATGTTCCGGTTCCTCCTCAGCCGTTCCCGCTGTGGGATGAGAACGTATCGTTGGGCCGAGCCGAAGATTTGCCCGCAGTCGCCAACGTCGATTTCCAGGTGATCAAGAAATGGGACAAGCCCCGCGATGGATACACCTTCTTGCATGGCGTCTCACTGGCGTGGCACAAGGGGAAGTTGTTTGCCTCGATCGGTCACAACAAAGGGGATGAGAACACGGTGACCGAAGAAGCTCAGTTTCGCGTCAGCGACGATGAAGGAAGGACTTGGGGGCCGCTACAAGTCATTGACGCTGGTGACGAAGAAAATTTGGCCGTCAGCCACGGCGTGTTCTTCTCCCATGACGAAACCTTGTGGGCATTCCAAGGTGCCTACTACGGAAAGATGGATGACATTCACACGCGAGCCTACCGGTTGGACGATTCCACTGGGGAATGGAAACCGCTTGGCGTGATCATCGAAAATGGATTCTGGCCGATGAATCAACCTGTTCCAATGGATGACGGCAACTGGATCATGCCAGGTTTTCTTGGAAAACGCTATTCCGGTGACAAGGTGTTTCCGGCTGCGGTCGCGATCAGCCATGGAGATGACTTCACTCAGTGGGATTGGGTGAAGATTCCGGTGGACTCTTTCATTCATCGCATGTGGGGCGAGTCCAGTTTGTGGGTGGATGGTTCGACCGTTTTCAACGTCGCTCGCTACGGTGGTGACGCGAAAGCACTGGTTGCAAAAAGTGACGACTATGGTCGGACTTGGTCTCCATCAAAAGTCAGCAACCTGCCAATGGCGACGTCCAAACCTGCGGCCGGTGTTTTGAGCAACGGCCAAAGGTATCTGGTTTGTACGACGGTGGCAGCGAACGGAGGCAAGCGATCACCCCTGACGATCGCTGTCTCACGTCCCGGTGAAAATGTGTTTGCCAAGGTGTTCGTCATCCGGCGATCCATGAACGGGAACGCGCCGGGTGAGTCAGCCGGGAGTTTGAGTTTGTCGTACCCATGTGCCTTGGAACACGATGGCAAGCTGTATGTCGGGTACTCCAACAATGGCGGTCGCCGCGCCAACCAGAACAGTGCAGAGATGGCGGTGTTTCCAATCGATTCGCTTCGAATTCCTTGACGTTGGCTTGACGTTGATCAAATGGGTTTGGTGGCGACCGATTCGACCGTTGGGATCGCGTTCAAGGCGGCGATCAGTTGGCTGGCGTCGGTGTCGTCTTGTGGTTGATAGCGATAGACCAGTTCCAGCGATCCGCCTCGACGAGCGGTTTCCGCGGAAACGATCTCGTAGTTCTTGGTCAGGCGTTTCAGTTCGGATTCCCAACCACCGATGGAATGCAGACCGACTTTCAAGGTCAAACGCCAGGTCTTGTCATTCTGCAACGAGGCGTTCTCAAGCTTTGAACCGGAACGTCCACCGTTGAACTGAGTTGCCCAGGCCAACGTGATCAAACCGAGGAAGGACACCCAGTACTGGCCTGCTCCGATCGCCATACCGACGACCACGGACGCGAGAACAAACGCCACGTCTCGTGTGGACGACACCGCGGCTCGGAAGCGGACGATCGACAATGCGCCGACCAAGCTGAATGCTCGGGCGATATTGTCGCCGATGATTTGAGTCGCCATCGCGATCAGCACGCTCATCAGAACCAACGTCAAAGTGAGTTGGTCGGCGGTGTTGGACGGCGATTTGATGCGAGCGATCAGAGCCACGGCCCAGCCGCACAGCCACGCCAATGCGAGTCGCGTGGCAAGTGTCGGCAGGTTGGCATCCACTTCAGTGGAAACTTGATTCAGCCATTCAGGCATACGATACGGTCTCCGAGTTCCATTCGGATTTCGGCAATACTTCCATTGCCGGATCGAACACGGGAACCGGTTGATCCAGGTTCCAGCAGCGAACAGCGGCTCGATACTTGGAGAACCCAGTCAGTGGAATCGGAAATTCACGCAGGAGTTCTTTGAAGCGATGAGGCATGAACCGATGAAACTTTAGTTCGAGGATTTCCAAACCTGTCGCTTTCACTCGTTGCGATCGATCGGAATCGGAGTTCTCAGAAGCCACGTCCCAACCCGACGCCGGGCTGGCGTGCAGTTGGCTGTCGATGGTCAAACGCATGTTTTGACCCTGTTCGGATCCCATTCGAGCGAACCGGCGATAGTGAATTTGCGTGGTCGGTTGAAGCTCTTTCTTGATGGCTTGATCGCGGAACCAATCGCCAAAGGATGGCGTTGATGATTCGCCTTCGGTATTGCGATCATTGAGTTGAAGCAAGGTGTTCATCACTTCGTCTTCAGAACCGACGCAGCGATTTTTTTGAACTTCATTCTTTTTCTTGGATTTGCTTTCCAGCCACAATTTCGACTCGTAACCATAACGTCGAACCCGATACTTGCGACGTCCGATCCGACCCGTTTGGTGGAAAAGGTCCAGTTGAGGCGTATCCAGATACAAACTGTTGACGTCGTAACTGTCACCGGATTCGCAGTTCGGATCCGCGGTCAAATGTTCACGGGCCCATTGCTTGACTTCCGATGCCAGCGACGAATCCAGTTGGTATTTCAGTTCAATTCGTTTGTCATTCATGACGTGATGGAGTACTAAAAGCGATTTGTGAACGCAACGCCTCGCGGTCACGACGGTGATTGTCGCGAGGCGTTGATGGCAGGAACAAGCGGTGCTACTTCAGCAGGAATTCGCGACGACCATCGGCGAAGGCCTTCAAGTTCATCGCACCATGGCCACGCTGGGGTTCACTCGCATGATCGGACGCACCGTCGGCACTGGTCATGGCTTGGAAAGATTCAAACGTTCCCAGTTTTCGCGTGTCCACTTTCAAGAGAGGTTCGATCAAT
This sequence comes from Rhodopirellula sp. JB055, assembly GCF_043100905.1. NCBI lineage: Bacteria > Pseudomonadati > Planctomycetota > Planctomycetia > Pirellulales > Pirellulaceae > Rhodopirellula > Rhodopirellula sp. JB055. The sequence continues at coordinate 14,391 of NZ_JBICHO010000504.1, forward strand.
TTGGCTTGCGATTGAACAAATGGTCCGAGGTTTTCCCAGTTCAGCGAGTGCTCCGCGAGTTGGCGAACATTGGCGAGGTAGGCATCCCGGTATTTTGGAACCGCCAGCACTTTGCTGCGAAGTGGTTTGGTGGGATCTTCCAATCCGATCAGCGGATCCAATCCAAGTGGAGACGCCGTCGATTCAGGTCCAGGGCCATTTCCGCCGCGGGGACCGTTTTGATCAGGCCCGGCGAATCGACGAGGCTCATCGGAGTCACGCGGGCCACCATCACGGAGACCATCATCACGGCCACCATCGAATCCTCTCGGGCCACCGAAATCATCTGGTCCGCCAAAGCCACCTCGTCCGCCGCGTCCACGGCCACCTCGTCCGCCTGGCCCACCGCGTCCGCCACGTCCACCCGCCGCTCGGAAGGCTTCGTTCATATCGTGAGGAACGAAGTGGAACACGTCGTCTTTGTCCAGCACGATGCTGTAGTCGCTGGCTCGGATCCAGTAGCCGTCTGAGTTGATCAGGGTGTTGTCCAGTGCCAAGAACCAGAGCAATCCGTCGACGTCCACCATCGGTTCCAAAGCGGCGGGAAGTTCGTCGGTTGGGGTTTGATCCAGCACGCGGCACAAATCGACTAGGCGTTGGAGATCTTTGTCGTTGCCGGATTTTTGTTCGAAGGGATGGCGGTAGTCTTCCAAATTTTCGCCGTGATACTCCAATCCGCCGCCACCACGTGGTGAGCCGCTGACTTTCCAACGGGCGCCTTTGCCACTGCCGAAGTTTCGTTTGACGAAATCTTTGTTGAATTGTTCGACGTTGGTGTACACGCCCCAGTCTTCGCCGTTGATGACAACGCGAACAAAGTTGGCTCGCGGCGCTGGGATGTGTTGGTTTGCGATGTGCGAATACAGCACGGTGCTCATCATCGAATCGTCGCTGGCTCCGTTGAGCAGGTTCAACGTTTTGTAGCCGCCAATGCGTTGGTCTTCGTTGGCCATGTCGACTGAGATATTCAGCGATCGTTTGTAGCCACTTGGGACCATGCCGTAGGACGAGGCACCGCGGAAGCTGATGCCACAATTGGGATAGGATTTTCCGTCGATAGTGATGGTCGCCGGGACTTCCACGTCGGTGCTGTGGAAGGTTTCCATTTCTTCTTCCCAATCGTCATTGCTGAAGTCCAGGAAAACGGTGCGAACGATTTGGGGATCGTACAAGTCACCTTCAAGTGGCGTGACGGATTCTTTGGTGATGGTTTGCCCAGGTGTGGGTTCAGGGCGATCACGATTCATTCCGGGAGGGCCGCCACCGCGTCGGCCACCGCGACGGGCTTCGTCACCTTGAGGCGGACCAAAGCCTTGTGGAGGTCCAAAACCTTCTGGCGGGCCGAAGTCATCTGGTGGACCGAAGCCGGGGCGAGGTCCGAAATCGTCTCCGCGACCTTCGCCTCGTTGGCGTCCGCCTTCAGGGCCACGTCCTCCACCGGG